>CAYULK010000372.1:0-1526 GCA_964445625.1 uncultured Calditrichota bacterium | reverse complement strand
TAGACCTGACGTAATTCGTTTCTGTTATTGCCAAACATAGTGATTGATTATTTGCAGGGAAAGGTTAGTCGGTTTAGTTTGAGAGGGTTATTGTCTACCAGGTAAAGTAGAAAAAAGGATGTCATATTCAGGGTGAATTAAGTAGAAAATAGTAAACCGTTTATGAAAAAGACATCATTGCTAGCCGCATCTTACCATCACAGTGCTGAAGCGGTGCTGTTCAATATGATAATGGCTGTCTGGTCATGAAAGTGTCACAAATTTTTACATTTAACGCTAATATACCATTTTAGACCTGGTTTATAATCATTCAATACAAATACTTATGTGATACGGCATGAAATTTGCATGTTGTTTCACCGATTTTAAATAAATGAATATATCAAGGGTAAGTTAAAATGATTAAGGAAAAAATTTCTAATAAAGAAATGAAATTGTCGGCTGGATTACTGTTACTGGTTGGCCTTGTGTCTACTTCAGTTGTCACCGCTGCGTTGCCGGAAAGGACAAATAATGATGATTATTACTTCTCGGGCAGCCCACCGGCCAGCCTTGTCGAATTGGGTAAAAACCTGTTTTTTGACAAAATAATGAGTGGTAATAAAAACATCTCGTGTGCAACATGTCATCATACCTTTACCGGTAGTTCTGATGGCCTTTCGCTCGGCATCGGTGAGGGCGGTGAGGGCGTTGGTATCTATAGAAGCACTGGCTCAGGTAGCACTGCGGTAGAAGGACGCGTTGGTCGAAATGTGCCTCATTTATTCAATCTGGGGGCAAAAGAATTTGTTACTTTAAACTGGAATGGCATCATGGCAACCGATCCATTATCCGGTACCAGTGGACTTATCCTGCCTTCAGGTCAGGATACGCCGCTCAATCTTAATAATGTTCTGGCGGGTCAGGCGCTGTTCCCCATTACCAATATGACCGAGATGGTCGGTGGTGCAGGTGAGAATGATGTTGCCCTTGCTCTACGTCCTGGCGATGGTCGCTTTCCGCCTATCTGGGATGTTTACGTGCAACGGCTTAAAGACAACCCGACATATGCAACACTCTTTATAAACGCTTTTGATGATGTAAATACCGCTGATGATATTACTATTGGACATTATGCGAATGCTATCAGCGGTTTTATGGGATTTGCTTTCCGTAGTGATAACAGTCCATTTGACCAGTATCTGCGTGGTGATGTCGGTGCTTTAACCGACAGGCAGATTAGCGGAATGGATCTGTTTTATGGTGCAGCGGGCTGTTCCACTTGTCATAGCGGTGTTTTCCAAACCGATCACGTTTTCCATGCGATTGGTATGCCACAGATTGGTGGCGGACCGGAAACCGGGTTTCCTCTTGAAGATCGTGGCCGGGCAGAAGCGACAACGCTGGATTCAGATTTTGCGAAGTTCAGAACACCTTCTCTGAGAAATGTCTGGGTTACTGGTCCATACGGCCATGACGGCGCATACAATTCTTTGAAAAAAGTTGTCGAGCATCATCTGGATCCGATAACCTCTCTGGAAAATTAT
>CAYULK010000371.1:0-1537 GCA_964445625.1 uncultured Calditrichota bacterium | reverse complement strand
ATTTCCGGGTACAACTTGGAAACAAGGATAGTAAATGGAAGAATAGTGAATACCGGATTACGGATACTCAATTGCATTTATATTCTGGCATTTTTAAATTACCTGATCGAACAAAAAGAGGATGCAGGCCATCTATAAGATGGACTACATCATAGTACAAGAGAGTACAAGTGGAGTATAAAAAATGATTCGCGAGAAAATCAATCAGGCTGTTGAAATTTTGCGTGAGGAAAATATTGACTGCTGGCTGACTTTTGTCAGGGAAAGCAGCACAACATTTGATCCGGCTATGGATCTGGTCGTGGGTACGGGTGTCACATGGCAATCCGCGTTTATTCTCACTGCATCCGGTGAGTCGATTGCCATCGTTGGCAGCCTGGATAAGGCCAACCAGACAGAACAAGGATATTATGATTCAATTATAGATTATGTTCAATCTGTTGAAGAAAATCTGGTTAAAACACTTCTAAAGATCGACCCCAATAAGATTGCGCTCAACTATTCATTAAATACGGCAACAGCGGATGGATTGACACACGGATTATACCTGCAACTCATGAAATATCTGCAAAAAGCAAAACTTGATGACCGCATAATATCATCTGAGCCCCTACTGAACAAATTACGCGGACGTAAATCTGAAACTGAAATCAGTCTGGTTGAAGATGCGATAAAAGAAACGCTGAAGATGTTTGACGAGGTCGGAGAATACATTCGCCCCGGCCGCACAGAGAAACAGATTGCCCGGTTTCTGATTGACCGGGTAAACAAGGCTGGACTAGATCTGGCCTGGGATCCGGATCATTGCCCCGCGGTTTTTACCGGACCGGATACCGCAGGTGCGCATGCCGGCCCGACGGATCGTGAAGTTAAACCCGGCCATGTATTGAATATTGATTTTGGTGTGAAGAAAAATGAATATTGCTCAGATTTACAGCGGTCCTGGTATATTCTGCAGCCAGGTGAAACCAGTGCGCCACCCGAAGTACAGAGGGGCTTCGAGGTGATTTTTGCGAGTGTCACAAGAGCAGCGGATAAAATCAAACCGGGTTTAACCGGAAATGATATTGACACAATTGCCAGGTCATATATTACAGATAATGGCTACGAAGAATACCCCCATGCTTTAGGTCATCAGATTGGCAGGACAGCTCATGACGGGGGTGGATTACTGGCTCCTAAATGGGAAAGATATGGTACGCTTCCCGATCAAATTATTGAAAAAGATCAGTTATATACCATCGAACCTCGACTTACCATAAAAGACTATGGCGTCGCGACTATTGAAGAAATAGTTGTGATCACTGAGGACGGCTGCCGTTATTTGTCCGATCGGCAAAAGGAAATATATCTTATTCCGTCCGAATAGTTATTGTATGAACCACAGATTGCGCAGAAGATTGGGAATTGGGAAATTTTTGCGATTGTGTAACAGTTTGTCAAGGGTTCTTTATTTTTTTTCTCTTACTTTTTACTTCAACCTTTGTAATAGTTCAGCCCACTAAAAACACTAAATTCACTAAAAAAGAGAAAAAAA
>CAYULK010000370.1:0-1570 GCA_964445625.1 uncultured Calditrichota bacterium | reverse complement strand
CGGAGGTACACAGAGAAAAGCCGACTATTGATTTGTGCTTCGCACAAATAAAAAACTCTGTGTATCTCTGTGGTATAAATGATTTCTTCAGGAGTGGTCGTTAATCTTTAACCACTTATTAAAGGCGTGGTTCTAATATTGAATAAAAGTCAGTATCTTTGTCTGTAGTGAAAGATGCGCAGACACATTATTAACGCCAGTAGCATCCACGATACAGGAGCTGTGGCACCGCCACCTCCGCCACCCCCTTTTGATTTTTTCGGATTGGGTGGTGTAAAGATATTGCCGCCACCTGCCGACGACCCGGTTCCGTCCAGTTTAAAGGTTACATTAGTTGCCTCGCCAGCTATGACAGTTAATGGCGTGTTGTTTTCATAGTTTACGGATATTGCCGGGTTGAGGGGTGCAACAAACGAGGCACTACCTATGAGCTCTGAATATGGCCCCACGCCTGAGCCGCCAAAAAATGTTAAGTCCAAAGAATTAGCATTTAGCGTGTAAGTGCCTGGTGGCAGATACACACTAAAGAAGCCGGTACCGCCGGCGAGGTAATCAGATATCACACTATAAACTTCCATGGTAGCTGTATTCTGCATCCAGATATTTGCGCCCAGAATAGCGGTGTTGTCACTTTGTAAAAACGTACCCGTGATTTGCCCGAATTGTTGGTTTATATCAGCTGATGGATACAGTGTGGAAACTGAAATGATATCGTCTTGATGCAGGTTGTCGATAGTTGTCCTGCATGCAATAGGATACATTAGTGGATAACTGGTTCCAGGTGTTATCGGGCAGGTATCTGGTGAGTTTACATCGATATCGACGACTGCGTGATCAAGGCCTATAAAATGCCCGATTTCATGAGCAACGATTATGGTCGTTTGTAATTGGCCTAGTCCCAGGTCTTTACCATTTATGACTGCAAATCCTTCAATGTATGCTGATCCCCCTATAAAAAAGCTGGATGCAGCAAAACCGCCAATGTCATCGCTTTGACCCACGCCAAAGAAAATATCAATAATCGCACCATCAGCATCATAAATAACCGGGTTTAATCCATCATCAGGTGGGATGGCTGCGCCACTACCTGCCGGAATGAAGGTGCCGAAATTTGTACCATCAACATTCACGCTCATGCCACTCATGTTAATGTCGACACCTTGAGTCAGGTTAATGGTTGATAGTCCCAGATTAATTGTTACGTCATTCCATAAGCTAATTGCATCTCGAACCAGCTGGTCACTTTCGGAATTTGTCTTGGGGTTTGTTACCGCGAGCACATCAATATCAAAATTTAGAACAATGTTCGGATTTTTATATTTGACTGGTGTCTTACCAGTAGGGCCTTCTAAAATGAGAGGGCCTGCAGCATTGGCGCAAGTCATCATCATCAGGCCAAGTAAACAAACATATAAAATCTTCATATTTATTTATTCGGCAACCAGGCCACGGACTGTTTTCAGGAATTCTATTAATGATGCGCCGGTTCGTACTTGTGCCGAAGATTCTGTCGCTGGTGTTTTTATAGCCCGCACTGAAGTAGCAAGACTATCGTTGACCATGCTGATGC
>CAYULK010000369.1:0-1572 GCA_964445625.1 uncultured Calditrichota bacterium | reverse complement strand
TTTTTTCTCTTTTTTAGTGAATTTAGTGTTTTTAGTGGGCTGAACTATTACATAAATTTAAATTTATCAAATTATTTCTGTTGATACAAGCCTGAGGAAACGATGTTCATCAAATTAAAGATCATTCTGAATTTCTGACAGGTATTTTTTTATTTCTGCGGCAAACTCGGGGCGCCGCAAAGAAAAATCTATATTTGTCTTGATAAAATCAATCTTGGTTCCCAGATCATATCTTTTGCCTTCAATCTGATAAGAATAAATCGGCTCTCTTTTTAGTAAAATCTGAAGCGCATCGGTTAGTTGAATTTCATTATTTTTATCGGGAGCGGTTTTTTCAATACTTTTAAAAATTTCGGGAGTCAGTATATAGCGACCGGCAATAGCCAGATTTGACGGGCTCTTTTTAATCTCCGGTTTTTCAACCAATTTCGATATATCACGGATGCTGTCATTTACCGGTTTGCCGTCAATAATTCCGAAACGACCAATTTTTTCATCCGGAACTTCCTCAACCGCAACTATTGAGTGTCTGTATTGTTCATATATATCTATCAATTGCTGGGTAACCGGTATAACGGATTGGATAATCGAATCGCCCAGTAATACAGCGAATGGTTCATTGCCAATATGCTGTGCAGCATAAAGAATAGCAGAACCCAGGCCACTGACTTCTTTTTGTCTGATAAAGTGAATATTAGCCATATCACCGATACGCCGGATTTCATTATACGCATCGGTTGAACCGGATTGTTGCAGGTAATTTTCCAGATCACTGTTGCGGTCAAAATGATCCTCAATCGCCCTCTTACCTTTACCAATGATGATCAAAATATCATCAATACCGGAATCCACCGCTTCTTCTACCACGTATTGTATGGCCGGTTTATCAATAATCGGTAACATTTCTTTTGGTTGGGCTTTGGTTGCCGGCAGAAATTTGGTTCCCAGTCCTGCTGCCGGTATAACTGCTTTTTTTACCATATTTTGCTGACTCCCTAACTTATAAATGGCCGTATTACCCGTGCTTTTACCTCCTTGAGATGATTATTAAGGCGGTTCAGCATTTCATCGTCATGGTATATCCCGATAATTGAACCTCCGGACCCGGCAAATTTTGCCGAGGCACCGCAATTCCGGGCGATCTTTATCATTTCCATATTTTCATCACTTATCTGCATAATTTTGCAGCGCATATTAAAATTTTCATTTATTAACTTATCCAGACATTCATAATCACGTTCGTTTATCGCATCTCTGCCTTCCCGGGCAATATCAGCAATTCGCTTGAGTGTTTCCAAAACCAGAGGATCTTTTTGCTCGTATTTTATGCGGATATCATTCAAAACCAGACCGGAGACTTTACTCAATTCTGTTTTATACGCCATATATAAATTCGGCAAATTTTCTTTATTCAGAGATGTATATTTACCATGTCCTTTTTTATCCACAATATTTTTATTAAAATCCATATACACACAACCTTCGTATACCTGAATCACACGATCCTGTAAGCCGGCGTTAATACCCAGTTCCTCTTTTTCTGTTGCTAAAATCAATGATGGCAGGAACTCT
>CAYULK010000368.1:0-1587 GCA_964445625.1 uncultured Calditrichota bacterium | reverse complement strand
CATATTGATCAACTTGCTATGAAATGTCAACGTAGCACTTCAGAAGTTATTTCAGTATTACTAACCCTGGAGTTGATAGGTATTGTAAAACAACTATCGGGAAAATTGTTTATAAGGATATAGATTGTTGGTAAAAATCACTCAGTTTGATAATCGAGTAAACCAGAACAGCCAGAGCCGGAATAACAATCATTGGCGCTACATGATCACCCATTAAGTACCATTCCATTTCCGGTTGCAGATTATAATTGAGTAGTGATAGGAAGTTGTTTATACCGTGGACAATAATTCCCGGAACTATTGATCCGGTGCGCCAGGCAAGAAAACCAATGATCACCCCCATCACGAAAATTGGAACGGCCCAGTATGGATTTGCATGAATAATGGTCCAGGCCAGACTAACCAGGAGTACGGCACGAGTGACATCACCCTTTTGCTCAAGGGATACCTGCAAAAAACCACGAAAAACAAGCTCCTCCGAAACTGAAGCAAATAACACAACACCGATAAACAACAAAACCCAATCCATTGCAGTCTCTGCGTGCATGGAATCCATAAATTCAAGTAAAAAATCCGGTGTTGGTAGAATAATTTGAATGATACGATCCAGTTCATCGCCGACAACGCTCAAACTAATACCAATGATGACACTTATATAAAGGACATTTGCGGGTACTTTCCTGAAGCGAAAAAGACTCGAAATATCATAGCCTTTAAGCCTGGCGTATAAAAATGGTAGTACCAGATTGGGTAACGCACCCAGAATAAAAAAAAACTTGGAAGACCCCAAATCCATCGCCGGCTGGCCGGTTATTATCAGATATAACGGATAAATTAAAAAAATAAGAAAAATAATAGCCATGACCCCTATGATTACGGCAAGTGCTTCCATGGGTTGAGGATATTTGTTCTCTTCCATATTCGCATAACTCCTGGTTGCTAAATTGTTTCTTCCTCTGTGAATTTGTAGAGGAAAATTCCAGCCGCTATTGCTAAATTGAGCGACTCCATTTCTTCATTTCCGGGAATGGTGACTTTATTACGGCATTGCCTGATAATTTCATCTGACAACCCACTGGCTTCAGAGCCCATAAACAGGACACATTTGTCGGCCGGAATCCAGTCATTTACAGATATTGCATCTCCTGGTGTTGATGCTGTGCATTCGTATCCCTTTATGGTGAGTTTCGAGAATACCAATCCCGGTTCGACATCCGTATAAATATCAGCGAAAAAAATAGCTCCGGCTGAGGCCCTTACTACCTTGGGATTAGTGGGATCGACACAACCCGGACTCAGGAGAATCGTTCTTATATTAAACCAAACCGCACTACGGATAACAGCACCCAGGTTTCCGGGATCAGATACATTTTCCAGGAAGATAAGCTTATTAGCGGTACACTGTTCCAGATCGTTCGGATCCCTTAAATCATATTTTACCAGAAACAGAATTCCCGGTGGCGTAACCTCATCAGAAAGGATCTGCATCTGCTTCTCGTTACAGAGATGTGTCGATGTAGCCGCGCTCTGAAAAAAATCGGCAATGGATTTGAAATTTGTGTGTTTAAGGTACTTGTCAGTGATAAC
>CAYULK010000367.1:0-1613 GCA_964445625.1 uncultured Calditrichota bacterium | reverse complement strand
ATCGGAAACAATGTAGTGCACGGAACAAGCAGTCCTCTGATTGATGAAGATGATGTGCCGGAAAATTTATCCTGGCTGGCGAATGTTTTTTACGGTGCCAGCCTCGGTATTGACCAGCCTGTCGGAATTATCATCACTGATCCATTATTGTCGATGAGCGTAGACGGATTATGGCGTCCAGCAGCAAATAGCCCGGTTCGGGATGCCGCAACGGGTGAATTTTACTTCATCACCGATGATTTTGATGGTCAAACTCGTCCAACTGGTGAATATGATATTGGAAGTGATGAGATCTCACAAGAGGACGTGCTAAGAAGACCGGTCACCCCGGACAGTGTCGGACCGGACTGGCTAAATAGTCCACTCATACCTAAAGTTCTCGTAATACAGGTTGCAGGATCCGGGAGTGTTGAGCTTGATCCTGCCGGTGGTCTGTATGATGCCGGGACATGGGTAAATCTTACAGCGATTCCGGCTGATGAATGGACCTTTTCCGGGTGGGGCGGGGATTTGACAGGTACCAGCGTTTCAGACAGTATATATATGGATACTGATAAAACTGTCATTGCCCGGTTTGATCCTCCGGTCAGATATCAAATTGTACCGTGGATCGTTGGTAATGGACAGCTTGAATATGATCCACCCGGAAACAGTTATGCACCGGGCACGGTCGTCTGGATAACAGCTATACCCGACCCGGACTGGATTTTCGATAGCTGGGCAGGTGCGTTAAGCGGGAATAAAAATCCGGATAGTTTAGTAATGGATGCAGATAAAGGGGTACAGGTCAAATTTGCAGATATAACATCGGTATCAGGTTCTGAACAAATCAGATCTTATCATCTGGCTCAAAATTACCCTAATCCATTTAATCCTGAGACAAGAATTGCATTTTCTATTGCTGAACCGGGTAATAGTGTGATAGAAATTTATGATAATGCAGGCCATAAAGTTGGTACCATTCTGAGCCGGTTTCTCTATCCTGGCGAGTACGAAATTAGTTATAACGCATCGCACCTGGCATCCGGAATTTACCACTATCGTCTATGCTCGGGATCTTTTACTCGGATAAAAAAAATGATATTGATTAAGTGATTTTTACAGCGATAAAGAAATAAAAAAACGTAATTTGGAATTGGTAATTAGTGATATGAATCAAGTTAACATATTTAAACGGATCAGATTATGGGCAAATTCACCGGTATAATAATATACTCATTAACTATTATGAATTTTCATTTTTGTGCAAACAACAAAACAGAACAAAATTATAATATACTAATTTTTACAAAAACGACAGAATACAGGCATAAGTCTACAACAAAGGCCGTTATCGAAATTCAAGCGATGTGTAAGGAAATTAATATTTTTGCCGATTCCGCATCAGATGCCCGGTATTTTTCAGGAAAAAGACTTGAAAAGTATGATGCAATCATGTTTTTTAATACCAGTGGCAATGTGTTAAATGATGAGCAAAAATTGGCATTTCAGACATATTACCGGAATGGAAAAGGGTATATTGGTATTCATTGTGCGACTTGTACTGAATATGATTGGGAATGGTATGGTAGATTAGTTGGGACCCATTTTAAAGATCATCCAAAACCTCAGAA
>CAYULK010000366.1:0-1629 GCA_964445625.1 uncultured Calditrichota bacterium | reverse complement strand
ATCTTGCTACTCGGAATGTTGGTTTTTATATCCTGCCGGACAACCACATATGACATGGTCATAAAAAATGGTTTGATTATAGATGGTACGGGGCGGGAAGGAATAAAAGGTGATATAGCAATTATTGATGGCAAAATTGCTAAAATTGCCACGTCACTAAATGTTAATGCCCGGGTGACGATTGATGCCGGCCGGCAGATTGTTTCCCCGGGATTTATTGATGTACTTTCCTGGGCCAGCGGCCCTGTTTTATATGACGGAGAAGTTCACAGTGTTGTCAGGCAGGGCATTACAACCGCCGTATTTGGTGAGGGCTGGTCGATGGGGCCGGTAAATGATATTGTACGCGAAGAGATGAAAAGCTTCTGGCCGGAGTATGAAATACAATACAACTGGAAAACACTTTACGATTATTTAAAATATCTTGAAGGTAAGGGATCATCAGTCAATTTTGCCTCATTTGTCGGTGCGACTACGGTCCGCCTATATGTTATCGGTCTGGAGGACAGAAAAGCAACAGCTGAAGAAATGGAACAGATGAAAGCGCTCGTTCGCCAGGAAATGCAACTGGGTGCACTGGGTCTGGCATCCAGTCTGGTTTATACTCCGGCTTTCTATGCTGATACTGAAGAATTAATTGAATTGGCGAAAGTAGCCTCAGAATTTGGCGGGATATATATTTCTCATATCCGGGGCGAGGGATCGGATCTGTTACCGGCCCTTGAAGAACTGATCACGATCTCACGGGAGGCGAATATCGCGGCTGAAGTTTATCATTTTAAGGCTGCCGGTAATCCCAACTGGGACCAACTGGATCCGGCCATTGCATTACTGGAATCTGCCCGCAAAGAAGGTCTGAAAATTACAGCCGATATTTATCCGTATACAGCCGGGGCCACCGGGCTTTCTGCTATGATGCCCCCATGGTCAAAAGATGGTGGTGATGAAGCCCTTGTTAAAAGATTAATGAATGCTAAAACCAGAGATAAAATAAAAAATGAAATACTGAACAGCACATCCGGCTGGGAAAATTTTTACCGGATGGCCGGTGGCGGTGAAAATATTCTGGTGAGTTATCTTTCGGATACAAGAAAACAATACCAGGGAAAAACGATCGCCGAGATCGCCGGGATTTTTAATAAAGATGAACTGGAAACCGTGTTTGATTTGCTGATCGCAGAGAAAGGCGGCGGCGGCGGAATTTATTTTCTTATGTCTGAAGAAAATGTTGCCAAAAAGATGAAACTTCCCTGGGTATCATTTTGTACCGACGAAGACGCATACAAAACCGGTGGTATAATGAGTGAACGCAACCCTCATCCCAGGGCCTATGGTACTTTTCCCAGGATACTGGGTAAATATGTCAGGGAAGAGAAGGTTTTATCCCTTACTGAGGCTATCAGGAGGATGACATCGCTGCCTGCAGCAAACCTGGGACTGAAAGATCGTGGGATAATCCGGGAGGGCATGGCTGCCGATCTGGTTATATTCGATGCGGAAAAAATCATTGATAAAGCCGATTATGCCAATCCGCATCAGTATCCGGAAGGATTGACGTACGTGATTGTGAACGGCCGGCCGGTTATTCTGAAAGGTGAACATACGGGGAATAAACCCGGAAGGGCATTA
>CAYULK010000365.1:0-1646 GCA_964445625.1 uncultured Calditrichota bacterium | reverse complement strand
TATTCATGGCACTAAGCACCATTAACGGGCCAAACACCCCAATGTCGAGCAATCGTACCCCTTGAGCCTTAACGTCGCCTTGAGCGAGCTGTGGTTCAGTCTGTTGTGGTGTTTGGTCCGTTTGACTTAAGCGCATGTCAGGTTCTCCCCACTACCAGAAACGATTGTTCCACCAAAAAAGAGAAATCATCATTTAAGAATATACTAATTCTATCGTTTGTCGGTCCGTGCAATCTAATCGGTAATGCGGGTGATAAGGCGATAAATGTAGCGACCAATGTATCACCATTACCGGCCCAGGTATCCACAACAACGGCACTGGTTGAGATATGTTCCCAGTTAGAATTTTGTGTGATCGGAATACCATCGGTGAATGAAATAATATTACCGTTGTTTCTGACTTGAACGGTGATTCCATTAGTCAGCGCGGTATTTTGATTTCCATATCCGCTTGCCCTGAATGAGCCCGAACCTTTTATTTGAACGGATAACCGCCCGACTTCCATTGTTCGATCAATAGCGGGTTGTATAAAAAATTCCGTAACCGCGCCTGAAAAATCGCCCGTGCCATTTTTATTTCCCGAACCATCTCCGTTCGTATCTAAAAAACGGACAAAATGTAGTGACGAACCAGCTTGACCGTCTGCGCGTGGCATGGTTCAGGGTATTAATCAGTTGCAGCGTCTGTTTCAGAATCATCAACCAGTACATTATCAGGATCAACCACTATCGTTTCACCTGCATATCGATCAACCGCTTTGAGCCCTGGCGTATCATGTTCCGGTTCAGTAAACACGGCATTTTGATTGCACAGTGGGCATTCGCCAGTAGTATCCGACACCATCACTTCATTTTCGCAGTTACTGCAAACGCGCTTGATTTTTTCCGGTTCAGGTTCCGACACATTTTCAAACTTTTCTGCGTCACTGTTCGGGCATTTCGGACATTTGCCCGGTACTGTTTCAGATGATATTCTAATTTTACAACATTGACATATAAACATGATTATTTTCTCCTATTACGGTTCATCCGACCTAGCAACACCATCCCGACACCTGCCACTATCACCATAGGCCAGTACCGGCTTTTAAACCAGTCAGCGGGGTTTACAGGCGCTGATTTAGTTATCGGTATTGTTAGAATTCCCGATTCATTATACCAGCTTGGTTGCGGGCCGACTTGATCTGTCATTAATCGTCTGTTTCCTCAAAATCATATTCCAGGCCAAGCTCAAGCGCCGCATATTCCAAAAACCCGGCAGCGTCTTCACCTTCTACAGCAAATTGGTGTTCGTTCCCTTCGGGGTCTTCAATCGTTACAATAAACATATTTGGCACCTTTTATTTTCACAGCCCTATATCCTGCAAAATATTTTCAATATACCGCTTTGTACTTCCCGGTGATTGTTCAATCCCTTTATTTCTCACATTGGTTTCGCCCCAGTTATAGGCGGCAAGAGCTTTTTCCCATGATCCAAACTCATTAAAATATTTGCGCATTATTGAGCCTGCATAAAAAATAGATGCTATCGGATCAGCCGCATTAACGCCGGGATGCCAGCGCGGGGTAATTTGCATAATACCGACTTCGCCACTGGTACCTGATGCGTTCGGATTATAGCTACTTTCCTGTAACGCCATCCGTGA
>CAYULK010000364.1:0-1662 GCA_964445625.1 uncultured Calditrichota bacterium | reverse complement strand
AATTAAGCGGTAAATCATATAAGATATTTGTGAGTGGATTAAACGGATTGGGATAATTTTGAAACAGTTCATACTTCTTTGGTAATCCGATCACTATGGATATTTCATCATGAAAATGTTTTCTGCCGTTCATAGAAATGTCAACCAGCCGGTAGGTGTATTGTTTGCCTGTGAAGACTTCATTATCCAGAAAAGCATATTCAGTCTCTGTTGGTTTTGTACCCTGACCGTCAAGTGAGGCAATTGTCTCAAATTTCTCTTTAACAGTGGTATCCTGCCGGCTGTCATTTGCTGTGCTGTTCGTCGTTAGATGTTCTTTTCTCTGTACCAGCCAGGCCTGATTATTGATTTCCGATTCCGTTTTCCAGGTAAGTTTAACCTCACTCCTGTTTTCCGATAATTCGAATAAGGAGAGTAAAACCGGTAAAGAAATATCACTGCCGCCCACTGCATCGCCAAATGAAAAATATCCGGAGAGAAAATCAGAAAATTCAGTACTCGTAATCGTACCTTTGTTATCAGCCGAACCAATGCCGCCGATATCATTCCATACCCAGGTGCCTGATGTATCTAATTGTACAACTCTTAATTCATCACCTATTTCTACACCATCACCTGTAAAACTTGTATCATAAGAAAAAGTAACCCGGGCCTGGGTAAAAGTACCGGCGCCGTCTTTATTTAAATGCCAGTAGCGTACGCTTGACACCTTGTCCACACCGGAATAGTTTGTGCTCAGATTTTCTGCATTTTCATTGACCTGATTGACTGTTATAATAATGGAATCATTTGCCACAGTGGCAAACTGAATAGTTAGCGGACGGTAATCAAGATTGTCCCCGGTGGGGAATATAAATGATTCAGGAGAAGCGGAAATAGCATAAACTTTGGCCATAGGCCCATCCACAAAGCTGACGCTGTCGCCGCCGCTGCTGCCTGCTGTTGAGAGCATTAAAAGCATAGCTGTCTCTTCCGTAATGATTTTACCTTTTGCCAATGACAAGCTATCTGATATTCTTAATGTATCCGTTAAATACAACGTACCCGACATTTTATCGACTTTTAAATATTCCAGTCTTTTATCTGCAGATTGGTAAAGATATTGGTCAGCATTGCCGTTAAAAATCAGTCGTGAGGATTGGGATGTGTAATCCCCGTCATTATGCCAGTCACCGCTGAGTGAAATATCGGTTTCCCTGGCACTCAGTTCGCAATCCGTACTTATATGCACCGATACCTGAGCAAGGGCTGATTTGAGCATAAACGTGAATACTATTACAAAAGCTATTATAATAAATTTTGCCATGTTCATAATAAAGTATCCTTTATTTAGAATTTGCAAATTCTTTTTGATTTTTCTGTTTATTTATAGCCGATAAATCTTCAACCTTTTGTAAAAGGATCTCAAATCGCTCCATTTTATATTTTAGAAATACCAGTTCTTCTTTTAATTGTTTATTCTCTTTTTGTAAATCAGAAGTGCGTCTTTCCAAAGCCTGTATGGCAATTAGATTTACCCCTTCAAAATCAGCGCTGGCAATAGTGGTATCATTTCCAATGGTACCAATACCATCATTTCTAAAAGCGGCATAAAAATCCTGCGCCATGGGACCGTAGTGACGATAGTGAGACGGGTCTTGTCCTCTATAATTCCAGGAAGTG
>CAYULK010000363.1:0-1682 GCA_964445625.1 uncultured Calditrichota bacterium | reverse complement strand
GGTATTTATTTCTGACCAGATTTGTAACGGCTGTAATTGCCGGTGGAAAAACATTTCGTAAATCAATATCATTATTCAGCGATAAATCAGATTTTAGCCGTCTCATAAATGCGTTCTTAATCTCAGTAGCCAGATTGATTTTACAAATCCCTCTTTTTACTGCAGCACGTAATGTATCTACCGGAATACCCGACCCACCATGAAGCACAAGACAGGCATCAGTACCAGACCGGATCTTTTCCAGGCGTTCCAGATCCAGGTTTGGCTCGCCCTTGTAAAATCCATGAGCAGTTCCAATGGCTACTGCCAGTGAATCTATTCCGGTATTTTGCACAAATTTAGCCGCCTGCCCGGGATATGTATACCTGTTTTTAAGCGTCTGATCCTGCCCCAGTTTTGCCACATATCCCAATTCCGCCTCCACATGTGCATCGTACGTCTCTGCTATTCTTACAACCTGTGAAGATACCTTAATATTTTCTTCAAATGGAAGTTCGCTTGCATCTATCATAACGGAATCATATCCCGCATCCAGACACTTTTTTACCAATTCCACAGAATTAGCATGATCAAGGTGCAACCAGCCTTGTACATCGAACTGATCCAGTGCCGCCCGGCCCATTTGTGTCGCCACCTCCAGACCCAGATAATCAAGTGTGCTCTTTGATGTTTGAAGAATTACGGGTCCTTTTAGTGCAGCAAATGCGGTTAGTATGCCACATAGTGTTTCATAATTATAAAAATTAATCGCCAGGATCGCGGATTTTTCTTCCTGCTTCTGTTTTAAATATTGTTGTAATTTCATGGTTATTCAGAATATCCGAATCGTTCAGAAGCAATTTTCATGATCTGATCAAAATTTTGAAATGCGGTTGTACCACCGGCGGCCGTGGTTGAAACAGCCCCGGTAAGATTTCCAAACTTCTGACATATTTCAACCGGACAATCCTGAATATACCTGGAGATAAATCCGGCATTAAAACTGTCCCCGGCGCCTATGGCATCAATCACTTCATTGTTTAGAAAAGGATCCATGTGGATAACTTCCCGCCCCGACATACATGCAGATCCCGCACTTCCCAGTTTCAGGGCTACAATATTTGCCACATCTTTTATAGATTCCAGTGCTTCTTTATAATCTTCTTTTCCGGTTAGGAATGCCAGTTCCTCTTTATTGGGCAAAAATATATCCACAAATGGAAGTAATTCTCTTAAGGGAATATCCCATTTTTCATGCGGATCCCATTGCACATCCAGCGAGGTTGTCAGACCAATTTCTTTTGCTTTCCTGAATAAATCGACGATGTCAATTTTAAGACCAGGTTGCAGAAATATTGATGACAGATGTAAATGCCGGGCAGAATTTAATTTTTCAAAAGGGATATCTTTGATGGTCAGATGATCCATGGCTCCGGGATGAGTTATCATGGCCCGGTCTTCATCATAATTCAGAATTATTGTCGCCCCGGTTTTGAGACTATCCGAGCGGATAATCAGATCAGTATTCACATTTTTTTCCTGTAAACTCTTAATACAAAGATCACCGAACTGGTCATTACCGATCATTCCCAAAAAGGTAACATCTGCGCCAAGACTGCTCAGATTGCTGGCAAATATGGCCGATGAGCTACCCAGCGTCAATGTCATCTGATCGGCAATTTTTTCTTTTCCGATCTCGGGAT
>CAYULK010000362.1:0-1683 GCA_964445625.1 uncultured Calditrichota bacterium | reverse complement strand
TATCAGCTGATACTTCAAACTTGGTGGTCTAACCTATAGGGGCGGTGAACGTAACCCAGGATGCCGATGACATATTTAGGCGGGTTCCGTCATTGTCATAAGAAGTTTCGCAATCTGCATTGGTTCCAGAGCTTTCATCAAACCTCCAGTATCCTACCAATCCTGTTGTACTACCGGGAATGGTCCGGTTCATGGAGTTCTGGATTTCAGCCTGGGTACGTGTTACATCCCAGATCCTGGCTTCTTCAATACTACCGTTGGTATTGGTATTGTTGGGAGTAGGATTTAATGCTCCAATCCTTATATTCTCCATATTTTGAGTCAAAGTATCATTAACAACTATTGCATTCTCTTCAATTCCGTTGATAAAAATACGCAGGTTAACTCCATCATATGTGCCTGCCAGATGGTACCATTTATGCGGGTTAATTAATGTAGTAGACTGAACCAACCACCATTCCCCGGTATATATAAAAACCGTTGCAAATTCGTTAGTATCAACGGCAAGAGCATAAGATTGGAATTTTGTAATCAAATGAGGGCGATGACTGATTGACGCGGCTTCATTAAGTTTTACCCAGCATTCCAGAGTTAGGGAATATTCAGGATTCAGTTCATCCGATTCGTCAGCCTGGACTACGACATATTCATCATTACCATCAAAAACCAACCTATTTCCAGGCACCTGTGCATGCAAAGAGATGGAAAATACTAAGAATATCAGCACTGATGAAATACTAAAAAGTTGAGATTTTTTCATTTTCCGGAATGCTTTAATTGGGGACTAAATATGACTTAATTATTTTACAAGAACCGAATATATAATATGTAAAACCGGTCAATGATTGAAATATTGGCGTTTGTTCTCGCCGAAATAGAAATAACGCAGAAAAATTCTGGATATTCTGTGACTAAAGTCAACCAATCATGAAATGACAGGTTGAAATTTTTACCAAAGTATACCTTTTTACCGTCAGTTACAAACCATAACAGGGAAAGTCTGTCATATCTTATACTTGATTAGCGGGCCATGACCATGCATTTATCAAAAGTTGATCGAGTTTTAGTAAATATGTTCTATTTTTAAAATAAAATATTGTCATGAAAGCCCTGTATAGCTCTCTTTCCATATTAATTATTATATCCATGAATTCATGTGGAGGGAAACAAGAACATCCCGGAAGTGATAAGTCTATCATATTCCTGCATCACAGTACAGGATATAACATCTGGCAGGGTAATAAGTCCACTCTGAAATCAAAGATCCAAAGAAAACTTGGAGGTGGATCTGCCGTAAAAAATTGGTTTAAGGAATACAATAAGAAAAATAGTACTAAGTACCGGATTGATGAATTGTATTTCCCCGCAGCTGGCCAGTCGCGCGAATATGGCAACTTCCCATTTGACTATTATGACATCTGGGTGAATAATGCGGGTGATCAGCCGGTCCATGCTGATCCCTCGCTTGAGATCCTCTCCAGGGATCACGATATGATCATATGGAAACATTGCTACCCGGTAGGAGATATCCTGGCAGATACAGGGCAACCGGATATTAATTCAAGGGAGAAACGGATAGAGAATTATAAACTGCAATATGAAGCCCTGAAAAATAAAATGCATGAATTCCCGGATACCAAATTCCTGGTATGGACCGGCGCCGCGCTTCTTGAAGAGAACACC
>CAYULK010000361.1:0-1684 GCA_964445625.1 uncultured Calditrichota bacterium | reverse complement strand
AATAAATATACTCTTTGTTCTCTTCTGCAAATAATTCAGGTGTATAAGATAAATTTTTAAATTTAAAATCCGCGAGAATTAGCCTGATCAGCGAAATCCGCGTGCCATTACAATTCACATCAAGCAGTGGAAACGTCATAAAGTTACACAGGTACCAATCTCTAAATTTCTAGCCTTACTGAAAATTTCTCCAGCTGTAACCAAATCCTGTGCTGCATTTCCAACCGACTTGAATACGGTAATTTCTGAATCATCAGATCTTCCTTTTTGCCGACCAATTACAATCTCTCCCAATTCGGCGTGAATGTGATCCTCATCGATCAACTGCTCCCGGATGGGAATTATAATGTCACCGGCTTCAGAAAGGCAGGCAGACCGTTGATCAACGACCAGTTTTGCTCGTTTAATCGTCTCTCCGGGAATCTCCCTTTTATCCGGCTGGTACGCACCTATGGCATTGATATGAACCCCATCTTTGAGATCAGAATCGGAAAAAACGGGAGTCGACGATGATGTTGCGGTGCAAATAATATCACAGGCACTGATCCGGTTCTCAGCCGGATTGACTTCTGTATCAATTTTTAAGTCATTGTTTGCATATTCTGCCAGATTTCCGGCGATCACAGGATCTTTATCCATTATGATCACCTTCTTTATATCGCGAACCTCACAAACAGCAGCCATCTGTGTTCGTCCCTGCACACCGGCACCGATAACACCCAGGATCTTTGCATCCGGTCTGGCAAGAAGATCACTGGCCAATCCGCCGGCAGCTCCGGTACGGAGTGCCGTAATATACTCACCATCCATGACAGCCAGAGGCTTTCCGTTCCTACCATCCATTAGTATTATCAGCGCATGAATCAGCGGATAACCTGCCATCGGATTATTTTTAAACACCGTCACCATCTTTAAACCGATCAGATCATTCTCAACCGAATGTACCGGCATAAAGAGGACGTCGGCGTCATGCCCGGGAATGTTAATATTTGTCCTGAGCGGTGTGGTAACCTTACCCTGTGATATCTGACTGAAGGCATCTCTCATCAGAGCAATCGATTCTTTCATTGAAAGAATACTTTTTATATCATTTTCCGCGAGGAACAATATTTTTCTATCACTCATAATTAATCCATTTAATTCATAACGTAGCCCGTGGCTGCAATCAAAGAAAAGAAGTCCACGAATTACTTAACTGCAACGACGCAGAGTTTATAATGAAAAATCAGGAACTAAAAGTAGGCAATAGCCGATTGGCAGTAAGCTATGGCATATCGCCTATCGTTCACGTAGTTCCAAGTTCCCAATTACTAATTACAAATTACTTCTTATTTATCCTCCCCCTTTGGTGAAGTCATCCCTTTGGGATAATCCCCTTCCCTAAATCCGTTTAGGGAGGGGGAAAGAGGGGGTGGGTTGTTCTTTTATCTTAGTATAAATCCATTCTTCAAAGGATCTTCCGGGTCAATAAGAAATTCATTTTTACCGGTAATGAATGCCGTCCCCTCTACTTCCGGTATAACCGCATTATACGGTCCAAATTGCGTTTCCTCTGCGACGCAACCCCGGAAACTGGTTCCCAGGATGCTCTCTATCACCAGCGATTCGCCGGTTTTAATCTCACCGCGGGTGTGCTGCAAAGCCATACGGGCACTCACACCGGTTCCGGTTGGACTGCGATCCA
>CAYULK010000360.1:0-1708 GCA_964445625.1 uncultured Calditrichota bacterium | reverse complement strand
GTAATTAATGATACCCTGGCGCAGGGAGACACGATATTACTGTTATCAGATGGCCTGCCCGAGTTAAAAAATCCGGCCGGTGAGCAGTTTGACTATCTGCGGGTGAAGGAAATATTCCGTGATATTGCCGATCAGCCGCCACAGGCTATTATTGACCGCATGGTGGATGCCGGCGAAATGTGGCGCAAAGACCAGCAACCGGATGATGATATTACCTTGATGGTGATAAAAGCGAAATTATAAAAAGGCACAGAGACACAAAGTCTTTCTAAAAGTCCGAACCGTAGAATTTCGAATGTAGAAAGTTAAAAGTACTTTATATTTCATCATTCGATATTTTTAATTTCAACGGTCCCTAAGCACCTAGCCCTTGAGTCCATGAGTAAAAGTGTGATAATAGTGCAGAAAGTCCCGGAGGGGCTTGATATGTATAGCCGTGGGCGAAGCCCACGGTTAAGAATAACCGAGGAATATTAACCCTGTAAGGGTGAAATATATTTGGGTGAGGTATATGAAAAAAAATAGCAACAACAAGAATCAATATGGGGATAGCATAAAAAAATCCATCGTTATTATTTTTTTATTGGCGGTTATACAATCCTTTGCGGACGACAGCGGTGACATCAAATTCAAACAGCTGACAATCAAGCAGGGTCTTTCCCAAAGTAGAATATTTGATATAATCCAGGATTCGCGCGGCTTTATCTGGGTTGCTACTGAAGATGGACTAAACCGTTATGACGGATACCGGTTTGAGATTTATAGCTTTGATCCCGATGATGCCAATTCTCTTTCCAATCAGACAATCCAGGCCTTGGCACCGGATGATTCCGGAAATGTCTGGGTGGGAACTTCACTGGGTGGCCTGAATAAATATATTGCGGCTGAACAACATTTTATCAGTTATCAATATAATCCTGCGGATTCCGCGTCACTTCCGGATAATTTTATTACGCATGTGTCCAAAGATAAAAAGGGGAATCTTTGGCTGATATTTGGCTGGAGTATGATAGGTTACTTTGATACGAAGGCTGGTGTTTGCACTGTACTTGAGCTATTTGCTGCTGCCGGAACAGATCAAAATGTTCAACAGATATTTTTTGCCGAGGAGGATAGTCACGGGACAATATGGTTTGGCACGATCAATGGATTATATCGTTATTATCCTGACACAAAGACAACTAAAGTTTACCGGGCAGATCGCAATGACCCGACCAGTCTGAGCCACTCCCAGGTGAATAGTATGTTTGAAGACTCACGGGGGCAGTTATGGTTCGGCACGGAAGACGGATTAAATCTGTTTAAAGTACAAAATGAAACATTTACAAATTTTAAGATAAAGAATGGGACGACAAAAAAAAGTATTGCAAACGTTTCGGCGATTCTGGAAGACCGCAACGGCATTATGTGGATAGGTACCTGGGGGCATGGATTGTACCGTATCGATCGTCATAATGATGAGGTGAATCGATATACCAGAGATCCGGATGATTTAACCAGTCTGAGCGAAAATTTTATCAGCGTCCTGATGGAGGACCGGACCGGAGAAATCTGGATCGGCACTGATCTGAATGGAGTGAGTAAAATAGACCATGCTGCCACACGCTTCCGCCCGGTATCGGTGGAAAACAGCGGTTTGACCCACAATCAGGTCAGGGCATTCTGGGTAGAGGAGAATGGTATTATCTGGCTCGGCACAGCCGGCGGC
>CAYULK010000359.1:0-1718 GCA_964445625.1 uncultured Calditrichota bacterium | reverse complement strand
AGGTAAAATTGCGATTTATTTACAGCCCTGGGCTACGCTATGCATTGTTGAAACAAAATACAGGAATTCAGATTATGTACAAAAAGCCTTTATTTAAATTGATTACAATCTTTACAATTTTTATTTCTACCGGATGGCTTGGTGCAGCCGATTTTTCTACAAATTTCCTCCTCGGCTACCAGGGCGGTTTCGGCTTTCAATTGGGTGGGAAAGTAGCTAATTTTGCACGTGGGTTTCCGCTTGATATGCAGTTAAGCCTTGGCTATCGAGCCCTGGACCCGGGAAATGCAGCAGATGCCAGAAAAATATTCATTAATGACGCCACCAATGGGGATCCTGAAAAAAGTGGTCATATGTGGGATTTTCGGTTTGACTTTTTCTATAAAGTGAACTGGTTGTCTCTTGAACGCGGTTATCTGTATTTTGGACCAAGATATGGTGAATTCACTGGTAATTTTAAATTCATCGGTGGAAATGAAGATTTTAATATCATCAGTAGCCAGTGGGGACTCGGACTTGGTATAGAAGCCTATTTCCCAATGAGTACTAAATTTGATTTTATTGTAAGCGGCGGATTGGACTATTATTTTAATGATACTATCTCGGGACATGATACATCTTATAGTCCGGATGGCGAAAACGTAAATCCGCGACAGAATTATACTTACGATGATGCCAATAATGCTATCAATCAACCCGGTATTGAATTCCGTTTAATGATTGGAGCTGGATATAGTTTCTAATTGGTCGAAAGAACCAGTTACCACTGCCGGTTCTTTTTTTTTGAGATTAATATACTTTTTTTACTACATTCAGAACACCTGTCACTAATTCACATTTCTAAACAAGAGAGAATATTAAATTGCGTAATATTAATTTATTTGAAACGACCTATGAGCAACTGTATTCTGATCCGCCGAATCTGGTTATTTTACCCTGGGGAGCGACTGAGGCTCACAACAAGCACCTGCCATATGCTTCGGATGTAATTGAAGCAGTTCTTATTGCCGAGGAATCTGCTAAAAGGGCTCAAAGTAAAGGAGCAATAATTGTTGTTTTACCGGCAATTCCTTTTGGAAATAATGCCCAGCATTTGGACCAGACCGTTACCATTCATATCAACACCACAACAACATATGCTTTGTTGCGGGACATCGTTGATTCACTTAATGTCCAGCAAATCGACCGTTTACTGATTGTGAATTCACATGGCGGAAACAACTTTAAACCTCTTGTCCGTGACTTACAGAAAGAGTTTCCGGTTTTGATTGTTGTCGCGGATTTGTTGGGAATGATTCCTGATGAGGTGCAGAAAATATTTGATTCCCCCGGAGATCATGCCGGAGAACTGGAGACGAGTTTAATGCTTTACTTGTGTTCAGAGAAAATTGATGTAACAAAGGCCGGATCTGGTATGAAAAATCAATTTCAGATTAATGGTTTGAACCAGAGTGGTATCTGGACACCGCGGCCATGGGGCCACAGTCATCCGGATACCGGATCCGGGGATCCATCGGCCGCCAGCATTGATAAGGGAGAAAAATATTTTAATCTGTTATGTGATGCTTTGAGTGAGGTTATATACGGGCTATCCCAGGCTAAAAAGGGCAATCTGCCATATATCTAACAGATTCACCTATTTTTTAGCCTGAATAATTCATAGCGCAGCGATGCTGCAATCAAAGAAAAGAAGTCCCGCGCCAAAGGCGGGCAAGCAC
>CAYULK010000358.1:0-1747 GCA_964445625.1 uncultured Calditrichota bacterium | reverse complement strand
CTGATATCAGATTTACCGGTATCACTGCCGGCACGGTCTGAAATTAATTTATAAGATTTTAACGGCAAATTATATTCCAGCGATATTTTTGCGCATCCCCACAATTCCATATCGACACTTTGCGCTTTTTTTGCCAGTCTACGCGCATAATCTTCATTTGTAACTGCTTTATTTGCTGAAATACAATCTATTTGTCCCCGGAGATTAGCAGTTTTAAAATATTCCGTTTTGCCCTCTAAATAAACATTTCGTATACCATATATCTGGTTAATTTGCAGCGTGTTGTCCAGAGCACCGGCAATCCCCAGATTCAGAATGCCCGTTACTTTTTTGCCATAATAGTCGATTACCTTGCGGATTTTATCTATTGCCGCTTGTACCCCTGTACCGGTAAGTAATAATAGTTCATCCTCATGCCGGTATATTCCCGGGAAATAAAATTCAACTGGAATATTATGCTTCCGCTTGATAAACTCTTGGGCTTCCGCTTTATGGGCAAAGGTAATTAAGAACATGTGAACGATATGTTTAAGTGAATACCCCACTTCATTATTCCCCCTCCCTTATTTTGATTAGGGAGGGGGATTAAGGGGGTGGGTCAGTTCATTTATCTTTTAAATGTAATATAGTTATCAATTCTCATCAAAATATATTTAATAATTTTGGGTATTCTTTGTAAATACCATTGACTGTGATATTTTTAGGAGCGGATTAATGCAGCACCTTGTAATTATTGGTAATGGGGTTACCGGTGTCACAACTGCCAGACATGTCAGGCAAAATAGTGATATTAAAATTACGATAATCTCGGCAGAAACAGATCACTTTTTTTCACGAACAGCCCTGATGTATATTTATATGGGACATATGAAATATGAACATACCAAACCTTATGAAGACTGGTTCTGGGCCAGGAACAGGATTGATCTGATCCGGGATTACGTAACTGATATTGACACTGATCAAAAGAAAGTTATACTCAGGTCAGGTGATGAGATCTCTTACGACCAACTGCTGATTGCTACCGGTTCTAAGAGCAATAAATTTGGCTGGCCGGGTCAGGACCTCCCCGGTGTACAGGGATTTTATTCTTATCAGGATCTTGAATTATTGGAGCCGAACACAGCAGGTATTGACAGGGCAGTTATTATCGGTGGCGGTTTGATCGGGATCGAACTGGCCGAGATGCTGACATCAAGGAATATTCCGGTAACATTTCTGGTACGGGAAAAAATTTTCTGGAATGTGGTTCTGCCAGAAAATGAAGCAAATCTGATTAGCCGTCATATTCTGGAACATGGTATCGATCTGCGGTTGTCTACAGAACTGAAAGAAATCACCTCCGGTTCTGACGGCCGGGTTAATAGGGTCATTACCACCAGAGATGAGTCTATAAAATGCCGGTTTGTAGGACTTACTGTGGGTGTACATCCCAGTATTGAATTTCTAAAAAATACACAAATTGAAACCGGTCGCGGTGTTCTTGTAAATGATTATCTTGAGACCAATATACCCGATGTCTATGCCGCAGGTGATTGTGCTGAAATAGTTGTCGGCGATCCGGATATAAGGAATCGGGTTGAGCAGTTATGGTATACCGGCCGCATGCAGGGTGCGGCTCTGGCAAAAACCATCTGTGGCGAAAGAACAAAGTATGAACGCGGAATCTGGTTTAACTCCGCCAAATTTTTTGATATTGAGTATCAGACTTATGGTTTTGTGAGCAATATGCCACGAGATGGAGAAA
>CAYULK010000357.1:0-1752 GCA_964445625.1 uncultured Calditrichota bacterium | reverse complement strand
AAAAAAATCTCTGAGGATATTAAAAATCTGGATGAAAAATTATCGATAGTCCAGGCGGATATTAAGAAAATGATCGACTGGATTCCCAATATACCTCATGAATCGGCGCCACGGGGTAAGGATGCAGCTGATAACGTTGAGATTCTTTCCTGGGGCGAAATCCCAAAATTTGATTTTAAAGTAAAAGATCATCTGACCCTGGGCGAAAATCTTGATATTCTGGATTTTAAACGGGGTGGGAAGATTTCCGGAGGCGGATTCCCGGTGTATAAGGGCGCCGGCGCCCGGCTGGAACGTGCGCTAATCAATTTTATGCTGGATTTACATACAAGTGAACATGGTTATCGTGAAGTGTTTCCGCCGTTTATCGTAAACCGTGAAAGTATGTACAGCACCGGTCAGTTGCCCAAACTGGAAGATGATATGTATTTTATCGAAAAGGACGACCTTTTTCTTATACCGACTGCGGAAGTACCGCTCACAAACCTGCATCGGGACGAAATTCTGGATATCGATCAGTTACCGGTAAAATATGTTGCTTATTCGGCCTGTTTCCGCAGGGAAGCAGGATCCTATGGTAAGGATACCCGTGGATTTTTACGTGTACATCAGTTTAACAAGGTGGAATTAGTCAACTTTGTCCGGCCGGAGATTTCATACGAGGTTCATGACAAAATACTGGAAGAGGCAACAAAAATACTACAGCTTCTGGAAATTCCATACCGTGTAGTGTCCCTGGCCACCGGGGATCTTAGTTTTGCCGCTGCCAAATGTTATGACATAGAAACCTGGTCTCCGGCAGAGGGTAAATGGCTTGAGGCATCAAGCGTAAGTAATTTTGAAGATTTTCAGGCGCGCCGGGCAAATATCCGTTTTCGCCGGGAAAGGGGTAAGTCTCCGGAATTTGTGCACACTTTAAACGGATCCGGACTTGCAACCTCACGCCTCATGGTATCCCTGCTTGAGACATATCAAACAGATGAAAGTACCGTAATTATACCACCGGTGTTACGTAAATATATGGGTGATCAAAAAATAATCTCTCGGGATTATAAATGATCAGAACAATAGCAGCTATGATTACAGTTGTGGTAATGACGATAATCATCGGCCTGATAATTATCATCACTGGACCATTCAATCGCTATTCGCGGGCAATCAATGTACTCGGGAGAATATGGAGCAGGTCACTTTTGTGGTCTGCAGGTGTAAAAGTCAAAACCGAAGGAATGGAGAATATCGATCCGGAGACAAGTTATATGGTCATGGCTAACCATCAAAGCCATTATGATGTACCGGCAATTTTCGGTATGGTTACTATGCTTACCATGCGGTTTTTTACAAAAAAAGAACTTTTTTCAATTCCATTATTTGGTTGGGCCCTTAAATGGGCCGGAATGGTTAAAATAGACCGCTCTAACAGAAAAGAGGCAATAAATTCAATGAATGAAGCTGTCGATATCATTCATAAAGGCGTTTCTCTGGCTGTGTTTCCGGAGGGTACCCGGAGCGCAGACGGGAGGATTCAGGCGTTTAAAAAGGGTGGATTTGTTATCGCCATCAGGGGTAATATTCCAATTCTTCCGATTTCGATCTCAGGCAGCAGTTTTATATTGAAAAAACATACGTTGAGAATCGATCCGGGCGTAATAAAGATTGTGTTTGATAAGCCGATAGAGACGAAAGATTATGGCTTGCACAACTAAGATTTATCCGCAGATTACACAGATTTACGCAGATTTTTAATAAAGA
>CAYULK010000356.1:0-1788 GCA_964445625.1 uncultured Calditrichota bacterium | reverse complement strand
CTCCCTCAAAACCCAGTTCCCTGGCTCTTTCATCCAGAATTAATTCGACTGCGTATATTTGTTTTTCAAGGAATTTATTAGTCAGGTCAATATAACCCACTACTTCATTTGTAGAAGGATTATATAAGTAATTGATGTTACCGACTCTTAATTGTTCATCAACATTGCTAAAGCCAACCCTTCCTCTCACACCCAATTGTCTGTTATCATTGGCATAATCTCCCGTATTAACTATCGTTAATCCGATCGACGGTTCAGCAAAAACCACATTTCCGGGATGATTAAATTCCCACATAGCATATATCTCAGCTGCATAAAGATGCATTCCCGCTGCCCTGTAGAGTGGAATATAGGCATCTCTGTCATCATCACTCTTATTGATGGAATATTTGTAAACAACCGTATCAACCCCGTTCATCATTAGTTGAGCCTCCCTCTCCCTCTTTTCCATTTTAAGTTTCAGCATAATTTCGACCTCTTCCTGAAGCATGGGTTCTCCACCCCTGTAATATAGATATGAAACACCATAACCACGGTAAAAATCCCCCGGGGTTCCGATCACAGAAGTAAATGTTTGTGAAGGGTCCGTTATATTTTCCAATATTTTAAACCCGTCAAACGTACTTTCCCAATACTGAATTGCCCGGGGGGTTGGTTTCAGCATATACTGGTTTCCACCCTGGTTAGAAAAATAGTATTGAAGATTGTTTTGTTGTCGATAACTTCTGCTATACCATACAGAGAATATATGTTCATAGTTATCAATTCCGGTAAATAAACCTTTCCATTTGTAGTTGGAGAATTTATTGTCCAATCCATATTTTATATATGTTGTGCTGGACTCATAATTATACAAGAAGAAATTAAAATGATCCATTGCCCTGCTGTAATTCCCCCTGAACAAATACATCTGTCCCAGGAGCGCATGATAAGAAGCATTACTCCAGGTTGTTACTTCCCAGGTAACATCATTATTATCAATATTATATTGAATGCCAACAGCTTTGACATTGTTTTCCAGAACTACTGAAAATGAATCAATTATAGCATCCAGATCGAGGTAAATCTTGTCATATGAAACAGGTACATTCCTTAAGGTATCATTGTAGTAGCCTTTTAAATCAAATATTATTTTCTCGGCTGCAATAACTGTTTTTCCGGTATTGATATACTCTTCGATTTCATCCATTGATTGGAGGTTTGGATATATATATGGCACTTCCCCATAAATTCTGGCTGCATTGAAATACGCCCATGCCCGCATACATTGAACCTCGCCATACAACTTGTCATAATTATCAATCATAGCTCCGGGATCCAGAACTGAAGGTTTTTTCAATACAATTTTATTTATCAGGTTATTGCAGTTAACAATCAACTTATAAAAGTTCTCCGGAGAAGCATATTTATTTTCCGGTGAAATATTAAAACTATGTACCTCGCTTAAGTCCCTGTCTGCATATTTTGTTATTTCCAGGAGGTCACCCCGCACTTCACCAAGAATATAAATTTGTTCCGCAACCTCCTGCTGAATACCATACAGGCCAAGTCCCGCCGTCCTGAAATCGTTAAATTCCTTAAAAATGTCCTTTTCATCAAGAACAATCCCAAGATCAGGGTCAAAAAAATCTTCACATGAATTCAAAGTCAGGATCAATACCAGTGCCCAGAGCGGATATTTTTTTGTTTTCATAACATATCAGGTTGTTTCGACTATAATCCAAACTTCACCCCAATGACAAAACTTCTAAACATGGGGGATTGAGCATAATCAACGCCCTGTTGAAC
>CAYULK010000355.1:0-1814 GCA_964445625.1 uncultured Calditrichota bacterium | reverse complement strand
TTAATTTAGGGATATAAATTTAGCTTTAAACAATAACTTTAAATTAACGGCGGTTTTTATGAAAACACGGCGAACTATTAATATCTTATTATCCCTCAGTTTTGCTTTACTAATTATCACCCCTTTTTCAACCGGTTTAGGACAGATCACATCTCCTGAAAAATATCTTGGTTTTAAGCCGGGAGATGATTTCCATCTCGCTACTTATGAACAGTGGATCGGTTATTTTGACCTGCTCGCCACTGAAACCGACCGGCTGCAGATGTTTGATATGGGGCCGACCACCGAAGGAAATCGTATGCGCTATGCTATTATTTCTTCCGGAGAAAATATGGCAAACCTGGCTAAATACAAAGATATCGTCCGCAAATTGAGTATCGTAAGGGGGCTTTCGGACCAGGAGGCCAAAAATCTCGCCAAGGAAGGAAAGGTTGTAGTCTGGATCGATTCCGGTCTCCATGCCAGCGAAACATCTCCGCCGATGCATCAATTTGAGCTTGCCTATAATCTGGTAACCGGAACAGATCCCGGGATAAAATTTATCCGGGATAATGTTATCTTGATTCTTGTCGAGGCCAACCCAGACGGCATGACATTAGTTGCCGAGTGGTATGCTAAAAATTTAGGGACAAAACATGAAACGAGCAGGCTGCCGGTTTTATATAACAAGTATGCCGGCCATGATAATAACCGGGATTTTCATGTGGCAAATCTGCTGGAGACCCAAAATATAAACCGTGTTGTAGGCACGGAATGGTTCCCTGAACTGATGTATGCCCAGCATGAGACCGCTCCCTTTCCTTCCCGTATCTGGATACCGCCGAATGCCGATCCGGTGCACCCCAATACCCATCCATTAGTATTTCGCTGGAAAAATCTTATCGGAGCCGCAATGGGCCGGGCTTTTGATGCCGCAGGACAACCGGGCGCCATCTCACGCATAGGTTTTGACCTCTGGTATCCGGGTTATGAAGGCGGTCCCAGTCTTGAAGGTCATAATATCCCCTCAGTTTTGACCGAAACTGCCAACTACCGGTATGCCACACCCCATTATTATACCATAAATGATTTCCCGGCAAATTATCGTGACCTGGTAAAGGGGACATTTTATCCCAGCCCCTGGGAAGGCGGCTGGTGGCGGTTCCGGGATGCCATCGAATATAATATTACCGCATCAATGTCGATCCTGGACTTAGCGGCAAGGTACCGTTATGAATTTCTTTATTCCAAATATCAGACCGGTAATGATGTTATCCAGCGTTTTAACACAGAACCTCCTTTCGGCTGGATTATATCCGACCGTCAGAGTGATCCCCATACCATGGTTTTATTGCTTAACAATTTTATGGATTACGGTATTGAAATATACCAATCCGATGAAGCTTTTGTCCATGAAGGGATCTCTTATCCCGGAGGATCTTATATAATTCCAACCGCTCAGGCATTCGGACTGTATGCAAAAACTATAATGGAGAAGCAGGAATATCCCGATATCCGCAAATATCCATATCTGTGGCAGGGTGTGGGGAGGCAGATCAAATGGGATGGAGCCCCGATTGCACCATACGATGGCGTCGGCTGGACTTTGCCGGTTCAGTTTGGATTGGATGTTCATAAAATGACAACACCCCTCAAAGTCCATAAAACCCTGGTTACCGAATTAATTAAAACATCGGGAGATATAACCGGATCTGGTTCCTACTATGTGATGTCGCCTGAACAAAATTACAGTTATACCGCTATAACCCGCATTCTTAACGCAGGCGGTCAGGTGAGCCGCGCTCTTGATGCTTTCTCAATCGGCAATAAACGTT
>CAYULK010000354.1:0-1854 GCA_964445625.1 uncultured Calditrichota bacterium | reverse complement strand
AAATTATTAAGGTATAATTTAACAATTTCTCAAATAAAATTCAATATCTCTGGTAGAATCGCTGCAGGCGGCTTTTGAGAATAATCAATGGTATGAAGCTATGCTTTTTGCCTCGGATCTAGGCCATTATGTTGGTGATGCCCATATGCCGCTGCATATCACCAGGAACTATAACGGACAGTTTTCAAACCAGGATGGAATCCACTCCCGGTATGAAAGCGGCATGATCGAAAGATATCAAACAGAAATTAATTATAATGGAAGCAGCGTAGAATTTGTTGCTGACCCGGCGGAATATGTATTTAATTTTATCTATACCAACTATAGTTATGTTGATTCAGTTTTACAAGCCGATCAACTGGCGGCTGTAATAGCCGGTAATACTGTAAGTGATGTTTATTTTGCCAAACTTTGGCAGCTTACCGGGCCATTTACCGTTCAACTGCTGGAAAATGCATCTGAAAGATTAGCATCCCTGATTTACACCGCCTGGGTAAATGCCGGCTCTCCGGTTCCTCAACCGATGGAAATTTATACTGTCCAACAGGATTCGTCTCTAATTGGCGAGACCGTAACCGTCACCGGTATTGTGACGGCGGCCAGTGGAATTTATCATCCCGGAAGAACTTTTATTGAAGACCCCAAGGGCGGACCATGGAGTGGAATATTGTTATGGGATGCCGCCGCAAATTTGGTCGCCCAACAAGGGGATGAGATCCGGGTCACCGGCGAAGTTTTTGAATATTATAACATGACTGAAATCCTGGTTAGCGATTATGTTATATTGTCCACCGGAAACCCTCTGCCGCCTGTTGAAATAGTAAACAGTGCTGATCTTGCCACCGGATCTGTTAGCGCAGAACTTTATGAGTCGGTCCTGGTTCAACTGAATAATGTTACCATAATCGATAATGACCTTGGTTATGGTGAGTGGCTTGTTGACGACGGCAGTGGAGTATGCCGCATAGATGACGATGCGGACAGCCTTTTTTACCAGGTTCCGGTTAACGGAACATCGCTGTCTTCTATTACGGGTATTTTAGTTTACGACTATGATGACTTTATGCTTGAACCCCGTTATCTTTCTGATATTGATATGATTAATAATGTGAGTGATTTGCTATCTGTTCCTGAAAAATATGAACTTTCCCAAAATTTTCCCAATCCCTTTTCATTACAAAATGGCGATAAACGGGACCAGCCCGGATCCGGAAATCTGAAGACAACTATAAGATATCAAATCCCAAACAGTTCTGAAGTGAAGCTGACGGTCTATGATCTGCTGGGCAGTGTAGTAAAACAGTTGGAATACCGGACCAGATTGCCCGGATATTATGATGTGGATTGGGATGGCCGAAATGAAGCAGGCGATTTTGTCGCTTCAGGCACATATTTTTACCGGATCGAGGTCAATTCATCTGCCCCGGGTAAAAAATCTTATTTTGAGATTAAAAAAATTTTAGTGCTAAAATAGAAAAAAACAGATTTTGGAATCTAAACATGGAACAAGTATACACCGCCAGGCTCAATCGTTATCTTACCGCCTTGCGCAATGAAAAACCGGATCAAGTTCCGATTCGTCCTTTTGTCGCAGAATATACCGCCACCTACGCAGGACTTACCTGCCAGGACGTAACCCACGATTATAATAAAGCATTTGCTGCGGTCCGTAAATGTGCTGCTGATTTTGACTGGGATGCGGTAGTTGCTAATATGGTTTATGTGTGGACGGGCCTTACACAAGCTATAGGATTAAAATACTATGGTGTTCCGGGTATAGACATTCCAGTTGATGTTGGTTTTCAATATAGGGAACCTGATGAAGAGAATGCTTTCATGAAAGCAAGCGAATAT
>CAYULK010000353.1:0-1872 GCA_964445625.1 uncultured Calditrichota bacterium | reverse complement strand
GCTATCGTCCCAAGTCATTTTTTACAAATATCATAGATCCGCTGTTATAACTCGTAAGAAATTTAGCATACCGGAGGAATTAGAAGCAGGCAATAGGCGGTTGGCAATAAGCTAAGGCCTATTGCTTATCGTTCACATAACTCCAAATTCCCAAATCCGATAACATTATTGTCCATTAATATTTCACCACTCCCTATTTTGAATATCGAACACCGAACACTGATTAACGATTTTAAATTTAATCATGCTTAATCAACTTCCTAAATCATTATTCGTTAATCGATATTCAATATTCATCTGAATTCCTTAAATATTCGTAGAATCATCTTTCTATCAATATTATTTTTTTCTACATTCTAAAAAAACCAAGAATCGGGGAGACTATGCAAAATTTCCATAAAACCAACATGACTTTGTGGGGTGCCGTGCTGGGTGGTGTCATAATATTAAGTCTGGTCGTCTATTATCTGCACTCTTCGGCAGCGGTAACACCGCTACCTGAATCACAGGAAGTGGCCCAGCTGATGTTCTTTGCAGCAGTTATTCTGGCAATTGGTATTTTATTTCTCAAAAGATCTGTCCTGTCACCTGCGAAAACGATTAAAAGAGCAAAAAAACTAGCGGAAAATCAGGTTGAGCAATTTGTACTGAATAAAATCAGGAGGAATTATATCATTATCTGGGCCATGGCCGAGCTCATCTGCCTGATTGGCTTTTTTAATTATATCATGCTGGCCGATATCCGGAATTACCTGATCTTTGCCGTCGTAAGTATCTACTCCCTGCTGATAAATATGCCTCGTGAGGCGTTAGTCATTCAATCTCTGAAAATGTTAAAGGAATAATAAATCGGTCCAATATTTAGCATCCAGGATAAAACAGTCTATATTCCATCGGCCGGTCTGTATCTGGATAGCAGAAAAAAGAAGAAACTGGGATTTGTTTCGCACGCACATTCGGATCATTCGGCAAAACATGTTAAGACTATCTGCACTCCGGCTACTGCGGATTTCCTGCAGATCCGTCAAAAAAAAGTAAATTGTATCCGGCTGTCATTTGCGCAGAAATACATGATTGACGATACTGCAATTACATTATATCCCGCCGGGCATATTTTGGGTTCCGCACAGATCCTGATAGAAAATTCAGAAGGAAAATTACTCTATACCGGCGATTTTAGAACAAAACCGGCCAGAACGGCCGAAAAATATCAACCGGTTTCCTGTGATATCCTGATTATGGAATCAACTTTTGGTCAATCAAAATATTGCTTCCCTCCCAGGGAAAATGTGGAAGAAGATTTGCTGCAATTGGTAAAGGATAAACTGATTGCGGGTTTAATTCCTGTCATATTTGCCTACCCACTTGGAAAAGCCCAGGAGATTTTACATTTATTGACCAATTCCGGCATAAAGGTTGCTGCAGACTATAGTATCGTTCGACTGGCGAATGTGTATAAGAAATATGATATCCGGTTTGGGGAGTTTGAAAAATTTCGCCGGAGTGATTACAGAAATCGGGTCATTCTATTGCCCGCCAACTATCGGTATCAAAGATTTGTCAGGAATATGGAAAAAAAGTATTCTATATTTTTATCGGGCTGGGGAATGGATCCTTCCGCTAAATTTCGTTATCAGGTGGATCGGGTGTTGCCATATAGTGATCACGCGGATTTTGATGAACTGGTACAAACAGCAATCGAAAGTGGAGCACGTGAGATATACTGCACACACGGGTTTGACGATTTTGTCACTGTTTTGAGAAATAAAGGTCTGAATGCACATCCCCTGGTGTCAAAGGCACAGTTACTGACCCACCCCCTATTTCCCCCTCCCTAATCAGATTAGGGAGGGGGATTTAAGGGGGAAGGTC
>CAYULK010000352.1:0-1914 GCA_964445625.1 uncultured Calditrichota bacterium | reverse complement strand
AGTGAAGTAGATTAATTCAGCTTGATACAAGCTTTGAAAACTGATAAACTGGAATAATGGAGCCGTAGGGGCGAAGGGCTCTTCGCCCTTGGTGGAATATCGGAGCAATGGAAAATGTAGGTCGATTCGCTGAATCGATTATGCTATGATCTGTAATATAAGAATATAAGCCCGATCATAATATGTAATATAAATAACCCAATAGGCATTAAAAAATGATACGCAATAATTATTTCAAATTTGTAGTAAAAATTGTCGTGCTTTGCTGTTTTTCTTCGGCGGCTTTTGCCCAGGTTACAACTCCCGAGGCATATCTCGGTTATAAACCCGGAGCTGATTTCAAACTTGCTACTTATGAGCAGTTATTAGGTTATTTTGAACTAATCGAGAGTCAATCGGCTCGTTTGAAGATGTTTGATATGGGACCAACCTCGGAAGACAGAAGAATGAAATATGCCATTATTTCTTCACGGGAAAATATGGCTGATCTTGACCGCTATAAAGATATATCCAAAACGCTCAGCCTGGCAAAAAATCTAACCGGGGAAGAGGCCAAAAAACTTGCCTCCCGGGGTAAAGTTATCGTTTGGATCGATGCCGGGATCCATGCCTCAGAAACCTCACCCCAGATGCACCATTTTCAGCTCGCCTATGATTTAATAACCGGAACAGACCAGCAATCGCAATTTATCCGGGATAATGTTATTTTACTGCTTGTACACGCAAATCCCGATGGTATGACTATCGTTGCCGATTGGTATAACCAGAATGTCGGCACTCCTTATGAAGTGAGCCGTCTACCGGTTTTATATCATAAATATGCCGGCCACGATAATAACCGGGATTCATTTATGGGCAACCTGGTAGAAACCCGGAATATGAACCGGATTGTCGGAAAAGTATGGTTTCCGGAACTTCTTTATGTTCAGCACGAAGCTGCCCCATTTCCGGCACGGATCTGGATACCGCCCAATCCTGAGCCGGTAAATCCGAACATTCACCCGATTATTTTCAGGTGGAAAAATCTCATCGGGTCCGCAATGGGACAGGGTTTTGAGGCGGCCGATCTGCCCGGCGCTATCTCTCGTACCGCTTTTGACCTGTGGTATCCGGGGTATGCTGACGGCCCAAGCGTTGAAGGCCACAATATCCCCTCAATTTTGACTGAAACAGCCAACTATCGATATGCAACCCCCCATTTTTATACCATCAATGATTTTCCTGAACAATACCGGGATCTGACCATGGGCACCTTTTATCCCAGTCCCTGGAAGGGTGGGTGGTGGCGATTCCGGGATGCGGTTGAATATAATCTGATCGCATCAAAATCGGTTCTGGATATCGCGGCAAAATACCGTTATGAATTTCTATATTACAAATATAAAATGGCTAAAGACGTTATCGCCAGATTTAATAATGAGCCGCCATATGGATGGATTATACCGGCTGAACAGCGGGATCCGAATTCGACAGCGCTGATGCTTAACCGGCTGATCGATTATGGTATCGAAGTAAATAAAGCGGATGAAAGTTTTGTCTATAATGGGATCCCGTATCCGGAAGGATCTTATATTATACCAACAAGTCAACCCTTTGGAATGTATGTGAAAAATATACTGGAAAAACAGGAGTATCCTGATTTGAGAAAATATGGCCATCTGTGGCAGGGAATTTCCAGGACTTTAAAATGGGACGGCGCTCCACTGGCCCCATATGATGGTGTCGGCTGGACACTGCCCCTGCAGATGGGGATTAAAACCCATAAAATGGATACCCGGCAGAATATTAAATCTACATCAATTCCTGAAGCACTGTCACCGGAAGGAAGGATAACCGGAAAAGGCCCCCAACTGTTGTTTTCACATACCGATAATAATAGTTTTTTGGCTTTAAACCAGATTCTAAACGAGAACG
>CAYULK010000351.1:0-1926 GCA_964445625.1 uncultured Calditrichota bacterium | reverse complement strand
ATTATCGCATTCTCCGAACAGGTATCAGGATCGTAAGCGTTGTCCCCTGATTCTCTCCGGATGACATACTGATACTGCCACCCAGCTGTTCACAAATTTGTTTGGAAATAGCCAGACCCAGACCACTGCCTTTTTCCCTGGTAGAATAAAAAGGTTCAAATATCCTTGGCAAAATTTCATCATCAACTCCGGTTCCGTTGTCAACAATCTGAAATCTGGCAAATCGACCTTGTCTTTGGATTTTAATTCGAATCTCACCTTCTCCACTTGTTGCCTGAAAACTGTTCTGAATCGCGTTGAGTAGTACCTGCTCCAGCATATCCGGATCGGTCTCAATTTGTTCTATATCAGATTCAATTTCAGATTGGATAGTAAATTTCCGGTAATCAAGAAAACCAAGTTTCACTCTGCTGATTAGGTCGCCAACGCGCACATCCTGATATTGAGGCTCGCGGCTGCGGGCAAATGTCAGAAAATCCTCGATAAGTTGATTCAGACGATCCAGTTCATCCGGGATATATGTAAATAATTCATCTTTTTCGGATGCGTACTTCTTATTGATAAGGGTATTGGTTCCCTTGATAATTGATAACGGATTTCTGATTTCATGGGCCACTGCCGCCGCCATTTCACCCAACTTGACCAGGTGCTCCTGATTCCGCATTTGATCCTGTAATTTAACTACTTTTTTAAGTGACCGGAAAAATAGAAAGGCGACACTGATAATCACCAAACCATTTATCAAACTGAAAATGGTAAGACTCTTGTCATACTGATCCAGCGTAGTAAAAAATTCTGCCGGTGCTTCCACTACCAGTACACCGCTGATGGAATTATTAGTATTAATCAGCGGCACGGCTGCCTTCAGAAATAAATTTTCTCCCAAAGAACGTAATTCACCCACTGTATATTCGCCCTGCAGGGCACGTTCAATCACACTATTGTCTGTTGCCGGAGAAGGAGTGACGGTATCAAATAGCTGGTTCGTATTGACGAGTAGATCAAGACCCGGGGATACAATATGAATATCTTGCAACTTATTGTCAAATTTTATGTTATACAAAAGTTGCTGATAATAAAGGACCTGTGAATCGCTGTCATCGCCAGGGATAATCAGCTCAAGATCATTTGCATCGATAAGTTCTGAAGCACTACGGGCAATATTCTCCAGCCTGAATTTAAGATCGGAAATAAAAAAGATCTTTAATCTCTGCAGATAAAGCCAGGCAAATATATTTGCAGTAATTAATAATATAAGCCCGCTTATCATTACAATATATACCAGCTTTTGCTGCTTTGATAAATTTTGTTTTTTTAAGTCATTCAATTTAGTTTTATTCCTTAAAAATATTTAGCCAATAATTCATATCTTCTTTACTCATATTTGGATTATTCTTTTTTGGATTTTCATCATTTATATTAGGTGAAACTTTAATCCGGGATAAGAATGCTTCTGAAGATATTACTTTGGCTCCTGTGTTCCTTATCCGCATACTAAGCTCACGGTCTGATGTTACCGCTGTCCAGTCAGCAGCACGTTTTTCACGTCTGAGAAAATTAATTATCAGGTGATCCGCTTTCTCCGGATCCTTCGAAAAGCGAATATCAATCCGGCTTGTACCTTTTGTATCTCCTATAATACCGGATTTACCATCATAAATAATTTTTAAAAAAACTTTTTTTTGCTGATAATAGGATTTTATACGCTGATTTAATGTTGTACGTGCCTGTGCCAGATTGTCAGGTATATATTTTGAAATCTCAGGAATTTGCCAGATCAAATTCCAGCCATCAATTATTATCTTATTTGTCATAATTTTGTTTATTATCTTCAGAAAAAGGATAAGTATTTAGCCTGGATAATTCGTTTCTTGCAAAAATTTATACTTTTTGCGGTAATGACAGCGCAGGAAACTGCAATGTTTC
>CAYULK010000350.1:0-1948 GCA_964445625.1 uncultured Calditrichota bacterium | reverse complement strand
ATGATCCGCCGCCGCTTGACTGGACCGTAAACGATCTCATCAATCGTGGTTATGATGAACCGGGTATCTCCGGCCCCGATATGGATGCACCGGCGGATATGGTGATCTGGAACGTTTATAACGATCTTTACCCATCATTACGGTTTGGTTCCGAACCGACAGGAATGGAAGTGCAGAATACCGTATGGGCTTATAAACGCTCGGATGCCCTCGGTAATATATATTTCCGTAAAGTTAAATTCATAAATAAGGGTGGTGTGGAGATAGATGAGAGCGGTAATAAAGGATCTTTTTATCTTGACAGTATGTATGTGGTTCAGTGGTCGGATCCGGATTTAGGCGACGCCGGTGATGACCTGGTGGGCTGCGATACCGAGCTCAGTTTAGGTTTTGTTTATAACAGCAATACAGTTGATAATCTTTATAAGTCGCATTTTTTACCACCCCCGGCCGCCGGTTATGATTTCCTCCAGGGACCGGCACTGCCATCCCCCGGTGATGTTGCAGTGTTTGATTTAAAATACAAACAAGATTACAAAAATTTGGGTATGACTGCTTTCTCTTACTTTTCCGCCGGCAGCATATATTCTGATCCTAGTAATGCTAAATATGCAACCGGTGCGATTCGCTGGTACAAAATGATGCGGGGATATGCGCCACTTTCCGGACCTGATGTACGTTACAAGCATCCGCCGGGAGTACAGCCAGGGCCCTTTCCACTATCAGGTGATCCGGTAACCGACACCGGTTTTCTTGACGGCCAGGGTGAAGAATGGTCATTTGTTCCCGGGGACCGTCGTTTGTTATGCATTACCGGCCCGTTTCAGATGGCACCTGGCGACATCCAGGAAGTTGTGACCGCACTAGTGTGTGGTATTGGAGCGGATCATTTGTCCAGTATTTCGGTTATGAAATATAATGACCGTTTCGCCCAATCTAGCTACAATGCCCTCTTTTCCGTGCCGGAGCCGCCGCCGGTTCCGAGTGTTAAGCTTACTGAGTTGGATGAAGAGGTTATTCTGGAATGGGGGAGTGATATGCCGAGGGTCGCTGAAATTGAAAATGAAGTGAGTATTATCGGAGATATAAGGTTTGAGGGTTACGTGATCTATCAACTACCGGATAGGAATTCCACTAAACGGGATGCCATACGTATTGCAACTTATGATTTGGAAACCAATCCGACTGTAGTAATGGATGAAATATTTGATTACGATTCCGGTCAATTTTTACGGACCGCCGTGCAATTCGGGAGCAACTCTGGTATCCGGCGTGAGTTTATATTTGACCGCGATTATGTAAATAATATCGCTAAAATTTATAACGGCACCGATTATTATCTGGCAGTATGCGCTTACACCGTTACCAAAGTTCCCGGTTTTATTCCACACACTTTAGAATCTCCCCTGAGGCCCTTTAAGGTTGTCCCCCAATCAAGAGGAATGGGTGATGTAATAGCTTGCGAATATGGTCAAATTATCACTACGGTTAATCATGTCAGCGGCATTGGTCAGGCAAAAATAACTCCGGTTGTAATTGATCCCTATTCAATAGTTCCGGCAATATATACCATATCCTGGGATCCGGACTCAACCTGGAAGGTTACTAAGGATGGCACAATACTTACCGAGGGCCAGACATTTAATAATCGCGGCGAAGATTATCCCACTATCGATGGAGTCAAAGTTAAAGTTGAGGATGTTATCTTTTCAAAATCTTTGGGTTTATCAGGAATCCCTGTAAATCCGGCAAGCCAATATGGAAAATATGATATGGTTAGTTATAATGCCGGTGGTTATGGGGATAAAACCGCTGCTCCGGAAGTCCGGAAAACTGAATCGCAAGCGGGGGATGCCGTAACGATCAAATATTCCGATCCTATTATTCCCGGTGTCGATGAATTTACCTATTCAACATACGGTTTACAAGTATCAGAAAATAACGCACA
>CAYULK010000349.1:0-1987 GCA_964445625.1 uncultured Calditrichota bacterium | reverse complement strand
TCTCATATCTCGACCCGCCATCTGCCAGATGAGTGGATACGAACAGACGAATGGTATAATTTTCGTACATCTTTGTCAGATAATATTACCGTATTGGTCGAAATTGATGAAGAATCTTACCAGGGTGGATCACACGGTGCACATCATCCCTTCTCATGGTACCATGAGTATGATGGCGGCAGAGCATGGTACACGGCAGGTGGACATTTCGCAGAACATTATAGCGATTCCTTATTTGCCAATCATATTCTTGGCGGAATTTTATATGCCTTGGGAAAGGAATAAAAAGCTATTTAGGATTTCTAGAAAAATTATGAAAAACTTATTCTACACCATATTATTCCTACTTTATTCTCATAATATTGTTTTTTCACAAACCAATTTCCTCGTATTTTCTTCTGAGCAAATAAGCAGTATAAAAACCGCTGTTAGAGCAAATGATCAGGAAATTAAACCATTTGTAGGAGAACTTCGTGAAATTGCTGATTTTACCATGGACAAAGGGCCCTGGTCAGTAACTTTTCATCGGGGCAAAGCGATAAGCGAAAATCCACATGATTATTACAGTGAAAGCCCATATTGGTGGCCAAATCCTGAAAAGCCGGATGGTCCGTATATCCGGAAAGACGGCCTAAGAAATCCCGAGCGTTTTATGGCTCATAAAAACGGTTTGCTAAAAATGTCACAGTCTGTGGCTATACTGAGTATGGCCGGATATTTTTTTGACGATCCCGAATATACAGATCGCGCACGCTACCTGTTAAAAGTCTGGTTTATTGATGATGCCACGCGTATGAATCCTCATCTTGATTACGGGCAGGCCATTCCCAACAAAAGTACCGGTCGTGGTGTAGGTATCATAGATACCCATCGTCTGGCTAAACTAATCAGCACATTTGGATTTCTTGAAGCAAGTGGCAGATGGCCTGAATCAGAGAAAGAAGAACTTAAAAAATGGTTCATGGAATATCTAGAATGGCTGCTGACCAGCAAGAACGGTACGGATGAAAAAAAACAGGGAAACAATCACAGTACCTGGTGGGCTGTTCAGGTGGCTTCCTATGCCGGTTTTACGGAAAATAGTGAAATTTTAGAAATGATATGGGATTATGCCCGAAATACGCTTATCGAACAACAAATCTCCCCGGACGGCAGATTCCCACTTGAAGAAAAAAGAACTCGATCCTATGACTATTCACTTTTCAATCTGAATGCCTTTTCCCTGTTATTCCGTATTGCCCAGATATATGATGTTAATCTGTGGAATGTCAATAACAGTAATGGCGCCGGTATTATTACAACAATGAATTACCTGTATCCATATCTTACCTATCCTTCATCCTGGCCCGGAGAACAGATCATTTCGCGTACAGAAAGGGAACCATTTTCAATTATTTTTGTCGGTGAATACACAAAACAGCAAAATTATATAGATCTGTATAAAAAGAAGAGAAAAGTCAGGAATATAAATTCAGTCAATAATTATGATCCATTTGTTCTTCTCATAAACTTGTATTCATGCACTTTATGACAACTTGCCTCATAATTTTTATTATCTTAGCATCTTTGAGTCTTATCAGTATATTTTATAAATTTACATCCGATAATTATTCACAATGAACACAATTATACTGTAGGATAATAAAATGATCATTGAGTCTCGTGCCTACGCCCGTGCCGGGCTGCTTGGCAATCCTTCAGATGGATATTTTGGCCGGACGATATCGGTCAGCGTCCGGAATTTTGGCGCCCATGTCTCGCTATATGAATCACCTGAGTTAAAAATAGAACCACAACCTCAGGATATGCATATTTACAGAAATATTTATGATCTGGTAGATTCAATCAATATGCACGGCTACTATGGCGCTGACCGGCTGATAAAAGCAGCAATAAAAAAGATATTCGAATATTGTCAGGAACGGGATACCCGACTCGAAAATAAAAATTTTACACCGGAAGAATTGATTGATGAAAACAGTGATTC
>CAYULK010000348.1:0-2045 GCA_964445625.1 uncultured Calditrichota bacterium | reverse complement strand
AAAATGAAGGCGGATAAGATTATAGTTACACCGGGTGGTCATTGCCTGGGAACTCTGGATTTTAATCATATGGTTCATGTGGACGGTTCTGGTAAACGCACATCCGGCGAATTGGTACCTTCATCAGAGCTCCCTATGCATCTGGAGATTTATCGTCAAAGGCCCGATGTAAATGCGGTAATTCATGCACATCCACCGATTACAACCGCATTCACACTGGTCGGAGAAAGCCTGTCTGATCCGGTTTTACCGGAAGTCATCCTTTTCTTTGGGGAGATTCCCGTAGCACCCTATGCAACTCCATCAACAATTGAAAGTGCTAAATCCATTACCGGTTTGATCAAAAACCATGATGTCATCGTTCTTGATCATCACGGTGCTGTTACTGTTGGTGAAACACTCAAAGATGCTTACTGCAAAATGGAAAAGCTGGAACAATCAGCCTATATTCTCTATGCTGCAAAACAATTAGGTAAAATTAAACCACTCTCTGATGAAGATCTAAAAAAACTGCTCTCACTAAAAGCAGAATATAATTACAAGTCCTGAGAATCCATCATACAATCTGAAATGGCATGACTGCTTACGAAATTATTACCAGGAAACGAGACGGTTGCAATTTAAAAGATGATGAAATAAAATTTTTCATCAATGGCTATGTGGCAGGCGTTATCCCAGAATACCAGATGTCTGCTTTTCTGATGGCAGTATATTTTCAGGGAATGTCCGAATCCGAATTAAACTCACTCACCGCGGCTTATATTAAGTCCGGTGATGTGATTGATCTCGGTCAAATCCCCGGAAAGAAAGTTGATAAGCACAGCACCGGTGGTGTGGGCGACAAGGTATCTATCATCCTGGCTCCGATTGCCGCTGCTGCCGGAGTCTGTGTTCCGATGATATCCGGCCGCGGGTTGGGTCATACCGGTGGTACTCTTGATAAACTGGAATCTATTCCCGGTTTTAAAATTGATTACAGCACAGAAGTCTTTCTAAAAAAGACTGCCGATATTGGTGCCTGCCTCATCGGGCAAACCTCTGAACTGGCGCCTGCCGATAAAAAAATATATGCCCTGCGTGATGTTACAGCAACAGTACCTTCTGTTCCGCTGATTGCCGCTAGTATCATGAGTAAAAAAATAGCCGAGGGCATTGATGCCCTTGTGCTTGATGTCAAAGTCGGTAGTGGTGCTTTTATGCCTGATATAGAATCAGCAGCCTCACTGGCCGGGACTCTGATAAAAGTCGGTGAAAGTTATGGTAAAACAACAATAGCATATTTAACCGATATGTCGCATCCTTTAGGTAATTCTGTCGGAAACTGGCTTGAAATACTGGAGTGCATTGAATGTCTTCAGGGCAAGCAACCCGGACAATTAATGGATTTGACCCATCAACTCTGTGGTACAATGATTTTTCTCGCAGGCAAGGCAGATAGTATTGATATTGGTAAAACCATAAGCAGGAAACTTATAGAGAGTGGCTCCGCCTGGAATAAATTTCTTGAAATTACAGAATCTCAGGAAGGTGACATCAGTTACCTTGAACATCCTGAGAAATATCCACAGGCCAGGCATAGTAAAACTTTTTCGGCTCTTTCCGGCGGCTGGCTGGAAAATATTGACGCACTTGAAGTTGGATTATGTGCTGTGCAACTCGGTGCCGGCCGGCAAAAGATTACAGATCAGATAGATCCTGCCGCCGGGATCCTCTTTCATGTGCAAAAAGGTGACCGGATTAAAAAAGGTGATCCGGTTTTTACACTGTTTACGGGAAAAAAAGCGACCATTGAGGAGATTTCACAAAGAATTCAGAACGCCATTTCTTATTCTGCCGGTGAAGTTACCCCAGCACCAATTATTCTTGATTATATAGATAAAACCCATCTCTAATGAAAAAATTCTGACGATTACACAAAGAACCCTGAATTAGTAAGCAATTGTTACATAACCCCGTAAATACTCATCTGAGTACACTTGCTTCAACATGAATTCTGCTACGTCCGCCCGGGCAATTTCGACTCCACCAGGTGGTAGGATGTCTAG
>CAYULK010000347.1:0-2049 GCA_964445625.1 uncultured Calditrichota bacterium | reverse complement strand
ATTTGTGAACTCAGTCGTCAAACCGGAAACTGTGTTGCGATGGTATAAAAAATTATTCAAACAATCCGGATTCTGAAAGGTATCTCTCTCCGGTATCAAAGCAAAAGGTCAGAACGCTTGCATCTACCGGTATATCCGGTATTTTTATTGCCACAGCAGCCAGGACCGCGCCAGTGGAGATTCCAACCAAAATTCCTTCTTTATGTGCGCAACGGACGGTATAACGATATGCATCATCTTTGCTTACTTGAATAGTCTCATCTAAAAGTGCCGTATATAAAATACTGGGTATGAATCCGGCGCCTATTCCCTGTAAGTTATGGGGACCCGGGTTGCCTCCGCTGATTACCGGAGATTTATCCGGTTCCACGGCAATAACCTTTAGCTGTGGAAATTCTGATTTAAGAATTGCAGCACAACCGCTGATATGGCCACCGGTTCCCACACCGGTTATCAGAAAATCCAGCCCATCAGGAAAGTCAGAGAGAATCTCTTTTGCCGTGTGCTGCTTGTGGGCTTCAATATTGGCTTTATTATCAAATTGCATCGGCATCCAGGAACCGGGTATTTCTTCCACTAATCCTTTGGCACGTTCGATGGCTCCTTTCATGCCCTGTTCCCGTGGGGTTAGTTCAAACTGAGCGCCATAAGCAGACATCAGGCGGCGGCGTTCGACAGACATAGATTCGGGCATAACCAGAATGATTTTATATTCCTTTACTGCAGCAACCATTGCCAGTCCAATGCCGGTATTCCCGGATGTGGGCTCTATAATCACACTATCTTTAGTCAATAATCCTTTTTCTTCAGCATCTTCTATCATCGATAAGGCAATTCTATCCTTGATACTTCCACCCGGGTTGTTACGCTCCAGTTTCATCCATACATTTGCCTTATTACCAAATAATTTGTTTATTTTGATATGAGGTGTATTTCCAATATCCTGCAAAATATTATTTATTTTCATTGCCCTGTTCCTTAGTTATATAATAAAATTTATTGGCTGTGAGCCATTGTTTTTAGTCCGCACTTTTATTTCACTTTTCTGATAAACGATGGAATAAGGATGTACACTTTGTGTCAGCCAAACATTTCCACCAACAATACTATCATGCCCGATGACTGATTCTCCACCCAGGATAGTAGCGTTGGAATAGATGATGACGTTGTCTTCAATCGTCGGATGCCGTTTCTTTCGCTGCGTTTCCTTCCTGACACTTAATGCTCCCAGAGTAACACCCTGATAAATTTTTACATTATCTCCGATGATAGTCGTTTCACCTACCACCACACCGGTACCATGATCAATAAAAAATGATTTTCCGATAGTCGCTCCCGGATGGATATCAATTCCGGTACGGTAATGAGCATATTCAGTCAGCATTCTGGGAAAGATTGGGATTTTCTTTTTATAAAACTTATTGGCAATTCGATATGTGTATATGGCGAAAAATCCAGGGTATGCAGAGATCACTTCATCAATGCTTTCTGATGCCGGATCTCCTTCGTGAATAGCCAGAGCATCCAAACTCAAATTCTTGTAAATATCGGGAATCTGATCAAAAAAATATTCCGTAACCAGATCTATTTTTTCAAACTCCGCCGGCTGTTGTAGTTTTAGAATCTTTTTCAAATCTCTTTGAAGTAAAGCAAATTTTCCCTGGATTTCCGCCGTAGCAAAATATTCAAATTCACCATAAAAATGCGGAAACAATAGTTCAATCAGATCATCTGCAAATTTTTGTACCTTCGATTTTGGTGGAAAAACAGTCGAGTGCGTATGTCGTATTTTTACTAGTTCTTCGGCAAATATTTTATCCATTAGTATCTCCAGATAAAAAAAATCCGCTACCTGAAACAGGAGCGGATTTTATCTAATATGGTTTAATTTATGTTAATTTCCGGTTTATGAATCAGGTAAGGTGGACTCCCAGATACAACAAAAAATTTTAATATAAAGAGTATGATTAGGATTTTGAAAAATATAAAAGATCATATTACAATATACATATATATTTATAATTATCCAAAATTATAATCTATCTATTG
>CAYULK010000346.1:0-2050 GCA_964445625.1 uncultured Calditrichota bacterium | reverse complement strand
GGGATCAAAAAAGCTCTTGGAGATTTATAGTGCAGGAACAAAAATACCCGGTAAAAAGAAATGCCGAACTGGAATTATTAGTTGAAAAAACAGCATTTGGCGGAAAGGGTTTGGCCCGGTATAATGATTATGTAATATTTGTAAAAAACACGCTGCCCGGTGATAAGGTAAAGGCCAGAATTATTAAGCGTAAATCTAATTATGCCGAAGCGCGATTAATTGACATACTCGAACCATCTCTGCTGAGAATCGAGGCGCCATGTGTTTATTTTAATTGGTGTGGCGGGTGTACATGGCAAAATTTGTCCTATCCGGATCAACTTAAAATAAAAAAAGAGCATGTGCAGGACAGCCTGAATCATCTGGGGCAGGTAAAAGAGCCCTTAATTTTTGATACATTGCCGGCTCAAAAAATATGGGGCTATCGCAACAAAATGGAGTTTTCGTTTGCCGATCGCCGCTGGCTTTTACCGGATGAACTCGGTGACGAATCCGTATCAAAGGATTTTGCTCTCGGGCTGCATCTTCCCGGAACATTTGATAAAATCCTGGACATTGATCAATGCCTGCTCCAATCTGATGCAGCAAATGAGGTGCTTAAAACGGTCGATGCTTATTGCCTGGATCACAAAATTATCCCTTATGGTATAAGATCTCATGAGGGATATCTGCGCTATCTGGTTATTCGTGAAAGCCATTATACCGGTGAGATTATGGTGAATCTGGTTACTGCATACAGAGAAGAAGATACCTTAAAAGGACTGGCAGGGATTCTTCGCCGGAATGTTCCCCAGGTAACCAGTATCGTAAATAATATTAATCCGAAAAAGGCGCAAATTGCAGTTGGGGTTGAAGAATTTCTATTATATGGTAAAAATTATATTACAGAAAAACTGGGATCATTCGAATTTAAGATTTCGGCTAATTCTTTTTTTCAAACTAACACGGCTCAAGCTGAACATTTATACCGTGTTGTTATGGATTTTGCCGATTTGCATGGGGCAGAGCGGATTTGGGATTTATACTGTGGGACCGGAACAATTACACTATTTCTTTCTGAAAAAGCGAAACACGTCACGGGATTCGAGATTAGTGATAGCTCTGTGGCCGATGCGGAATCTAATGCAAAGGAACATCAGTGTGATAACACTAGTTTTATTTCCGGAGATCTGTTAAAAAGCATTGAAATGGTTGATGACAGTCCGGATATTATTGTTACCGATCCACCACGATCAGGTATGCATCCCGGAGTATGTTCAAAACTGGCCGATATCGGTGCAAAAAGAATTATTTATGTGTCATGTAACCCAACAACATTGGCCCGAGATATTGAACTGATACAGCATAAATACCAATTGATTAAAGCACAACCGGTGGATATGTTTCCGCATACCTATCATATTGAAACTGTTGCCTTGCTGGAGAAGATTTAAATGCGAAAATTGACTTATCAGGAGATCTTTTCAGAAAGACCGACGCCGGCAGAAATGGAAACCATTGATCGCATGCCATTTTATTGTCTGGTAGAAAATGTACGAAGCCTTTACAACGTCGGCAGTATATTCCGTACTTCGGATGCAGTTTTGCTCAAATCACTATATCTCACAGGATACACGGGTTATCCACCCCGCAAAGAAATTGATAAAACAGCACTTGGTGCGGTTGACTCTGTAAACTGGCAAAGGTTTGAGGATCCGCTGGACGCCGTTGCCGGGTTAAAGAAACAAAATGTGCCGTTAATTGCACTTGAGCATACCTCTGACAGTGTGTCTTACACTGAATTTCAATTTCCGACTCCTTTTTGCCTGATATTGGGCAATGAGGTCGATGGAATATCAGAATCTCTGATCAAGGAAACCGATGCTGCCATCGAGATTCCCATGCTGGGTTTGAAACAATCACTGAATGTCTCTGTAGCCTATGGTGTCGTCATGTATCATGCATTATACATGTATCAGCAAACAATCGCATAAAACCTATGATATGCTATTGTAGCCAAAAACTTTGTTATTTTAGCAAAGTTTTACAAAATGGATATGCTCAATTAACG
>CAYULK010000345.1:0-2052 GCA_964445625.1 uncultured Calditrichota bacterium | reverse complement strand
ATCAGCCTGGGCGTAGCTACATATCCGAAGGATGGAGATGTGGAAGAAAAATTGCTGAAAAAAGCAGATGAAGCACTATATCACGCCAAGGATTCCGGCAGAAATACGGTTTGTATATCCGGATAATACAAATTTAATTATCCGCTTATTTATTCGGGACAATCAAATAAATATTAACCGCAAGATCATAAAGTTTTAAAAAACATGTATCGCGTTACGGTCTGCTTACCCGCCGGCAAAATTAAAAGTCCCCCAATGAGATTTCTGGTACTGTCAGCCGCTGCAATATTTTTACAAAATAGCGATCGGTCATTCCGGAGATGTAATCTCTGACCTTATACGACGCTGGTGTGGCTGATAGATATTTCTCTGATTTTCCATTCAAAAAATCCGAATATATCGGACTTTTAATATTTTCGTTATCCAGATCAATCACAAAGGTTGAGAACAGAACACTAAAACCCCGGGCGATGCGATCGTGATTTATTTTTAATTTTTCACTTCGGTAAATATGTTTATAATTGAACTTTTTTAATCTGAGAAGTGCGTCGGAAACATGTTTACTAAAGCATACAAAATTGTGATCATAGCTGTTTTCGACAACATCCTTTACCAGTGTTTCTATTATCTGCCCATTATTATTACCCAACACTTCCACACATTCTATGGGTAGTTGATCGCGATTGATTAAGCCAATGCGAATGGCATCCTCTATGTCCTGACCAATGTAGGCAATCGTATCGGTTATACGAACTACACATCCTTCCAGGGTCACCGGCATCATTTCTGTTTTCTTTCCATCACCTTTACCATTAATATAATCAGCCAAATCAGATTCCTGCTTATCAGGCACCGGTATTAATTTTTGATTATGCACCTCGCCATCATGCGAAAGTAATCCTTCTCTAACCTGGAAAGTGAGGTTAAGCCCGTTTCCCTTTTTGGCAATAGTATCCACAATCCGCAAGCTTTGGATATTATGATGAAATTCGCCAAGCCCGAATTCCCTGCTGACTTTGCTTAGATATTTTTCGCCGTCATGGCCAAATGGCGGATGTCCCAGATCATGCCCAAGAGCAATCGCTTCGATCAGATCTTCATTCAGTCTTAGCAAGCGGCCAATGGTGCGGGCTACCTGTGCAACACTGAGAGTATGGACACTACGGCTGGATAGTTGCTCATCCAGCATAGAAGCAAAATAGACAACCTGAGTTTTGCCTGTATAACGCCGGAAGGCACCGCTATATATAATCCTATCCCGGTCCAGGGCAAAAGGCGGTCGGAATCTGTTAACCTCTTCATCCGATTTTCTGACAGCACTCTGATCAGAAGCGGCAAATTTTGACAGTGCCTTTTGTTGTATCTCAGAAACTTCTTTTGAAATTTCAAATACGGATTTCATCTCAATTTCCCATACATATATGCAATGATTTTTCCACAATACAAATATTCAGATCTCCGTTGACTGTTTTAGGTTCACCGTCGGTGTGGATGTGTGTCTCATCAGTCGCGGTTTTAATACATATACTCCTGACCCTGAAATGTGTATAGTCTTTCGCTTTGTATATGGAGCCGGTAAATAATTTCTGTATTAAACTAATTGCCCTGATTATGGATACAGGCTGAATAATACAGATATCTAGATATCCATCATCCGGCACCGCTTGCGGTGCGATAATGGCCCCATTGCCGTATTGTCTGGTATTGGCAAATACGATCAGCAGCGGGGAAATAATTTTAGTCTTACCTTCCAGTTCCAGCGAGAAGGTTTCCGGTTTATAACCCAGATATTCCCGAATACCAATCAGAAAGTAAGGTATTGGTCCCCGAACGCCGAACTCCTGAAACATAGCTCCGACATTCGCATCGTATCCCACACCGGAAACACCAATGAATGGCATATCATTTACAAGTCCCGTATCAATTTTTCGCGACCCGGGATTCAGTAACATACGAATACATTTTTTAATATTAACCGGGATATTCAGACTGCGGGCAATACCATTTCCCGAACCCAGCGGAATAATTCCCAGTATCACATTTGTATTTATC
>CAYULK010000344.1:0-2070 GCA_964445625.1 uncultured Calditrichota bacterium | reverse complement strand
ATGATCCGGATATATTACCGTCAAACTGCCCGCGTTTTGTCATAAAAGTGACTTTCAGAGTATTTAACCGTTATGGTAAGGAAGTTTATACCTATGAATCCGGTGGCGAAAACAGCATTCTTATCGGTTGGGATGGCCGCTCAAATGACGGCAAGCAACTTGCCAGCGGGGTGTACTATTATATGGCTGATGTTGACTATGATGCAATTGATCCTGATTTGAAGCATGAGGTATTAAAAGGTTGGGTACAGATACTCAGATAAATAGCAGGCCTGTCATTTTTTTTGACGGGGTCTGTAAATTATGCAACCGTATTATTCGCCGTGATCCTGATTCGTATTTTGAATCCCGAAATTACTTGCGGGATTGGGTAAGTAATTAAAGAGGTCTATTTTTACGACCTGTAATTTGATATTAATACAACGAAAGTTTATATGAAAGCATATGTTTACCCTGGCCAGGGTGCACAATTTCCGGGAATGGGGAAGGAATTGTATGATGAGATACCGCTTGCAAAATCATATTTTGAGCAGGCCAACGATATACTTGGATTTCGCATCACGGATATCATGTTTGAAGGCAGCGCAGACGATCTCAAACAAACGCGTGTTACGCAACCGGCTATTTATTTACATTCTGTAATTCTCAGTCTGGTACAGAGTGAATTTATTCCGGATATGGTGGCAGGACATTCATTGGGTGAATTTTCAGCGCTGGTGGCAAACAAAACACTGGCGTTTAAGGATGGATTGATACTTGTTGCAAAAAGGGCCGAGGCAATGCAAAAAGCCTGCGAAGCAAGCCCTTCTACGATGGCTGCCATAATTGGACTGGACGATGATGTAGTGGAAAAGGTGTGTGCAGGGATAGGTGAAGTAGTAGTGCCTGCAAATTATAACTGTCCGGGGCAATTGGTGATATCGGGATCGATGAAAGGAATTGAGCTTGCCTGCAAAATACTTTTGGAAGCCGGGGCAAGGAGGGCATTGCCACTACAGGTTGGCGGGGCATTTCACAGCCCGTTTATGGAACCTGCAAGAGAAGAACTATCTCAGGCTATTCAGGATACCGGATTTAATGACCCGGTATGTCCGGTGTATCAAAACGTTTCAGCAAAACCGGCGATTGATGTGGATGTGATTAAACAAAACCTGATTGACCAGCTGACTTCTCCAGTCCGGTGGGCGCAATCGGTGCGGCATATGATAGATGATGGCGCTAACCTGTTTATCGAAAGCGGACCGGGTAAGGTATTACAGGGACTGGTAAAGAAAATATACCGGGAAGCAGAGGTTTCGGGTCTATAATGAAGCCGGTATTCCTGTTTTCAGGATTGTTAGATAAACTACTTTTTTTGATGGTTTGAAACCGGTTATTCCCGTCCCATTTATGGGACGGCTAAATAAAAAAAGTATAATCTGGCTTTAGCCACATAAAATCATATTTCTGCCATTTTCTTTACCTCCAGCGTATCACTGCATGCATCAAGAAGATCGCGGTTGGATTTATTCAGTAACGGGTGCATGAAATAAGGAGCGATCTCCACCAATGGCTCAAGGGTAAACCTTCTGTTTGCAATTTCAGGATGCGGAATGAGTAGATTTTCTGAACTTAATATCATATCCTGGAAATATAATATATCAATATCAATTACTCTGGGGCCCCATTTTTTATCTCTGATTCGACCCATATCCTCCTCAATGCTTAGTATGGCATCAAGCAGACTACCGGCCGTACCGCTATATTCGATTTCCACAACCTGGTTCAAAAATTCAGGTTGCCGGGTATTACCCCAAGCCTGTGTAAGGTAAATACTTGATTTATTGCGCACCGTACCAATATTTTTCACAATCAGGTTTAGGGCAACGGAGAGTTGTTGCCTTTTATCCCCTTTGTTACTACCTAATAAAAGATATATTCCAGCCATCAGAAATTAATGGGTAAATAAAATATTTAAAGTATATTATAATAGTGTTAAAGATTTTATAAACCCTCATAAGATATACCATCAAGATAATATACCTCATCCAAAAAACTGCCTTTATAAAGGTTAACACCAGACATCTTTTC
>CAYULK010000343.1:0-2096 GCA_964445625.1 uncultured Calditrichota bacterium | reverse complement strand
GTTGTATCGCCGCCCAGTAAATGGGTACCGGTTTCTTGTCCCAGAGAAAGCAACCCGGCAAAAAAAAGATCAAGCCATTCAACCTCAATATCCGCTGGTATTCCGATCGAAAGAAATGCACCGGCCGGTATACCGCCCATCGCGGCAATATCACTGAGATTTACCGCTAAAGATTTATAGCCCAGATCCTCCGGTAATATCCTGTGGCGCAGGAAATGCGAGTCTTCAATTAACATATCCGTTGTAATCAGCATTGACTCTTTTTGATTGAGAGGGAGCACGGCACAATCATCACCGATACCGAACGTCTGTTCCGGCAGGTCTTTTAAAAAATCCGGTGAGAACCTGTTAATTAAACCAAATTCACCTATTTCCTTAATTTTCATTTCTATCGGTCTTTTCTGACTTGTGATATAATCGAAGATAACTCTTTTGCTGCGAATTCCGGATCAGGAGCGGCACATATGGCTGATACAACAGCAATTCCATCGGCACCAGCCTGTATCACATTTGCGGCATTATTTTTATTGATTCCCCCGATTGCAACCAGCAGATGCTTTGTCTGTCCACGTAAATGTTGCAGACCGTCAAGTCCCCATTCATTAATAGTATCGGTTTTTGTCGGGGTACCGTAGATGGTACTCACACCCAGATAATCCGCATCCAGGTTTTCGGCCTGTCCGGCCTGAGCCATCGTTTCTACTGTCAGCCCGACGATTGCCTTTGGCCCCATGAGCCGGCGTGCTTCCTGATACGGCATATCATTTTGGCCAACATGCACCCCATCAGCGTAACAGGCCAGTGCGACATCAATACGGTCATTGATTATCAGAGGCACGTTTGTGGATTTTAGAATTTGTTTGACTCTTTTAGCCAATGAGATATACTCAAGCGTAGAACAATTTTTCTCGCGTAACTGGACAACAGTGACACCACCCTTAACACCTGCGGCTACAACATCTTCAACTGATCTGTCACCCGCCAGTTCGCGATCGGTAACCAGATACAGACTCCAGTCAATCTCAGAATTCATCAGGTCCCCGGATTAAATCTTTGCGCAATTTTTTGTTTATCCAGGCGATACAACGTATCCAAAAAATTCAATTGCAGACTTCCCGGACCATCTGATTTTTCGGCCGCAATTTCGCCGGCAATTCCCATCACAGCCATGGCATGTGCTGCTGCCAGAAATGGTGATGTATTAACAGCAGCAAAGGCCCCGGTTATTGCTGTTGCTGTACATCCCAAACCGGTTACTTTGGGCATCATGGGATGACCGTTGGCAATTGTTGTTTTTTCTTGTACGTCCAGTATGACATCAATCGGTCCACTGATACTAACAACACATTGATATTTTTCAGCAAGTTTTTGCGCCGCATCGATGGCAGCCTCTGCTCCATGAATACTGTCCACACCTTTTGTACCGCCCTCTGCCGTGGCCATTGCAATAATTTCAGAGCCATTTCCGCGGATAATTGCCGGTGCTGCTGCTATCATCAGATCGTGTGCCGTTTTTGTTCTGAGGATTGTCGCACCGGCGCCCACCGGATCAAGAATGATAGGAATACCTTTTATTTTTGCCGCTTTTACCGCTTTTATCATTGCCGCAATCCATTTCTCACTCAGTGTGCCGATATTTATCACCAAAGCACCGGCAAAGGCTACCATTTCCTCTACTTCTTCTATGGCATGGGCCATAACCGGAGAAGCACCCAGGGAAAGAAGTGCATTTGCCGTGGTATTCATAACAACATAATTAGTAATATTGTGAATCAGTGGTGCCTGGCTGCGGATATTTTCGATATCCTGCCATATTTGATTTGATGTGATCATAATATTCCTCGCAAAAAAAATACCGGCATCCTCCGGCAAAAAACATAGGAGAGCGGCATTGATATCCATTTTCCTGCGCTGGTATTATCCAGATCAGGTACCAGGAGTATGATCTCAGCCCTTACTCTTGATGGAAGGACACCCCCAACAGAAGATTAAAATTGTTTGGATTGAATATAATATTGACACAGTAGAGTGTCAAGGGAGAGATTGGCGATTGGCGATTGGCGATTGGCGATTGGCGATTGGCGATTGGCGATTGG
>CAYULK010000342.1:0-2105 GCA_964445625.1 uncultured Calditrichota bacterium | reverse complement strand
ATTCCCCACCAGGCCTGTCCCAGGCAGATACCGCCGTCATTTGCAGGTACTTCGCGGTTAATATAAACCTGAAATCCGGTATTTTCCAGTTTATCATGCAAGCCACTCAGCAGTATCAGGTTTTGGAAACAACCGCCGCTCAATGCAACTTTATTGATATTATTTATCGACTTTAATTTTTTAACTGCTTCAGCCAAACCAGAAATAAGAGCGAAATGAAATGCCAAACTGAGCCGGGAAACACTTGTACCGGAAATTTTTTCATTCACCAGATTCCGGATAAGAGTTTTTGCCGAAAGTATTAATCCATTTTCGGTCTCGAAAATATCCATTGTGCTGATATCAACGGGTGTTTCTTTTATTGCCTTCTGCGCCAGTGATTCGAGCAAAATCGCCGCCTGTCCCTCGTAACTCACCTTATCTTTTATCCCCAGAATTGCGGCCACCGCATCAAACAGCCGGCCACAACTTGAAGTCATCGGGGAATTGATTCCTTTTTCTATCATTTGTTCGATCAGAGAAAGTTCTTTCACCCGCTCCGGAAATAGTTTTAAACAGATATCGCTTCCCAGGTCTTCATCAGCCAGGATATAACTCGCTGCCATGCGCCAGGGCGCCTTAATTGCTTTATCACCGCCCGGCATGGCCCGGTATTCAAGGTATGCGCTGCGTATCGCCGAATTTATATCACAGGTAAGAATCTCACCACCCCAGATTGAATTATCCAATCCGTATCCGGTGCCATCCAAAGAAACCCCGATTACTTTTTCCGTGAGGCCATGCTCAGCCATAACACTTAAGATATGTGCGTAATGATGTTGAACGGTATATTTGTTTTTTGGGAAATTATCCAGAACCCATTTCGTACTCAGGTAATCGGGATGTAAATCACATATCACTGCTTTTGGCGTTATTGCATTTATGCGTTGCAAATGGTCAATTGTCTGATCAAACACAGCCAGAGTCTGCAGATTTTCCAGATCTCCGATATGCTGACTGATAAACGCAAAGTTATCCCGGGTAAGACAAACCGTATTTTTAAGATGGGCGCCAACAGCCAGAACTGAGGTACCGCTATGTTTTAAGATCACCGGTCTTGGGGCAAATCCACGGGAGCGACGCATAAAAATTGCATCAGAACGATATACCTGTTGCACCGAATCATCACAGCGAATGTTGATATCCCGGTTATGTGTAAGGAACAGATCGGCAATATTTTCCATGCGCTCAAAACATTCATCATTTTTGTAACAGATCGGCTCTTCACTGATATTCGCGCTGGTCATTACCAGATATTTTATTTCACCGCTACTAAACAAGAGTTCATGTAATGGTGAATAGGGTAACATGATCCCAAGCCAATTATTATCTAATGAAACAGAATATGCAATAGTCGATTTTTGATGCCGTTGACAGAGCACAATCGGCCGGTGGGGATTAACCAATAATTTATGTCTGTTTTCATCAATATCCGCAATCAAATTTGCTGCTTCAGTATTTTTTACCATCAGTGCCAGCGGCTTTTCAAAACGATATTTTCGCTTTCGCAGCTGTTGGACCGCATGTTCATTTGTTGCATCAACCGCCAGATGATAGCCGCCCAGCCCCTTGATCGCCACAATCTTACCCGAGATTAAGGCTTCTATTATGGTGAGAATTGGATTCTTATCCAATTCGGTTTGATCCTTGTATAGCGACACCTGTGGACCGCAAACCGGACAGGCATTTGGTTGTGCATGGAACCGGCGATCTGCGGGATTATTGTATTCTTTCCGGCAGGCGGGACACATTTTAAAACCGGCCATTGTTGTATTCGGCCGGTCATATGGAATATTATTTATTATCGTATATCTGGGACCGCAATTGGTGCAATTGATAAATGGGTAGTTATATCTTCTGTCAGTCCGGGATTTTAATTCTTCAAGACATTCCGGACATGTTGCAATATCCGGGGAAATAAGAGTCCTGCGGCCGGTCGTCGAAAGGCTTTTTTTTATTTCGAAGGAAGATTCGTTTTTAACAGGGATTTCTGATGTCGTAACAGATGTAATTTGCGCCAGGGGTGGTACCTGAGATTGAAACCGGGTCAGGAATGAACTGACCTG
>CAYULK010000341.1:0-2113 GCA_964445625.1 uncultured Calditrichota bacterium | reverse complement strand
CCTATCGCCTATCGCCTATCGCCTATCGCCTATCGCCTATCGCCTATCGCCTATCTTCTCTGCCCGCAGATAATATTTTCTGCTTTCCGGTACCAGTTTGTCAAAAATTTCCTCATTATGCGATATTAGTAAAATACCTTTTTTTTCTTTCCGTTTCTGAAGAATAATCCCGATAATTTTCACCATACTTTTAAAATCCAGGCCATTAAGTGGCTCGTCGAGAATCAAGATATCTGTATCCAGAAAAAAAGTCCGCATAATATTCAGGCGTTGCTTTTGACCACCACTTAGATGTCTTATTTTCTGTTCCGGAAAATCGCCCGGGATAGTATCATCAAAAAAGTGTCGGAGCTCATTTAGCAGCAGCTGCTTATCGGGTCTTTTCGTCCCGGGCAGGCCGGCAAACACATCCTTGACTTTAGAATTAAGATTCAAAGCCTCGTCGGCATGCTGGAATATCATACCTATTTTTCGGGCCCAGATATCTCTCTTCCAGACACGTGGGGGTGTATTTTCATTTATCCGCAGATCAGCAACTTTAATATTTAATTTTACGGCCTTATAGAGACCAATTAATATTTTAGCCAATGTGGTTTTACCCACTCCGCTACCCGCTTTAAGATAGACCAGATCATGCGGGAATATCTGCAGAGCCTCTTCTTTAATAAATAAAGGATCTGTCGAAAATGAAAACCGGTGTTCAAATATTTCAAAACCACTCTCTATCGTCAACAGCGGCGTAATTTCATTTTTTGAATCATGGGATTTGAGTCCATTTAACCAATTACTATATAATTTACCGGAAAACCCGTTTATCACATGTCTATTTCTCTCGCGTGATAATTCCATAAAAGAAATGTTTTGTTTTAATTCTTGTGAATACCGGTTGATTCGGCTGATCATAGAATAATCGTGGGAGATAAATAGTATTGTTCCTGGAATTCGCGACATTTGTTCTAAGAGCAGATCAAGGAAAATATCACGATTTTTATTATCCAGACTTCCGGTTGGTTCATCAAAAATAAAAAAACCGGATTTTGTCTCTGCTGTCCGGGACATCTTTTTTAATGCCATGGCAAGCAAAATACGCTGTTTTTCACCACCGCTGGGTCGATATGGTTGTGGGTATACTTTGATTAATTCTTCTATTTGTTCAGTATTTCGATCCGGCCACAGGGATTGTAACACAGAAAAGGATTTATCGGGTATATCAAGATCACCTTCATTTAACTGATCAGCTAATTTCATCAATGGATTCAGATGAGTAGAAGGTTCCTGAAAAACAAAGAATCCGTTTTTTTGAATTTCCTGACATAAACCATTTTGCAGATATATTTCATAGGGTTGATTATTGATAGTCACCGATAATTCTTCCGTGTCAAGCAAACCATAAATTGCTCGTGCAATCAGTGATTTACCAATGCCGGATTCTCCTAGTAAAAATGTAATTCCTTTTTCCTGCAGATGGAAATCCCGGATATCAATAAGACTCCTGTCACCGGCAGATATCCTGATATCAAATTTCATAGATTATGCCTCCGGGCATATCCGTTTGAAATATGGTACATGCAGAGCAGAGTAAAGACAATAAGGAATGCAACAGTAATACCTTGCAGATGCTCAAAAAAGAGATTATCGATATGTGACCAGTGGGTGACGGCATATCCAATGGCCAGAATATCCTGTTTAGAGTCGATTTTTGCCAGCAAACTACCCAGGGTTACCGGGAAATTAACCGAACTCGCTTGTGTTGATAATCCAACGGATATAATAAAATCGATACTGCATTGCAGAAATGTGGCCATTCCAAATATAGAGATGAGTTTATTAATAATATGCGATGCACTGCTTCTGAACAAAATCTCACGATTTATTATATGGAACTTACTGATACCACATACAATCATGGCATTGTAAAAATCCGACTTTTTATGATATTCAATACGTTCAATCAATAAATCGCTTAACTCCGGGAAAATAAAAATACTTAAAATCAGTGCCATGCTGATAATTTTAATTATATCGTTTTGTATGGTTTCGTTTTGAATAAGAATTGTGAGTAATACATATCCGATTAATATTCCTACAATTTGCGGGACTGAACGGATCAGGT
>CAYULK010000340.1:0-2117 GCA_964445625.1 uncultured Calditrichota bacterium | reverse complement strand
ATTGAACTTAGCCCCCTTTTTTCTGAAATTTTTGCCTATAACTGTCGAAGACCAGATAAAACGGGGTTTGCTCATTATTAATATTTTTATATTTTTGCCACATACGTGTGAATGATTCCTGAGCAATGTCTCTGGCCGTCTCGCGGGAAAAAACCATTTTGTAAATTGCAGATAATAGTGGTCGTTGATAACGGGCAATAAATTGCGTGAATTGCTCAGAATTCATGATATTCCCCTGTTCTTATCATGTATAACGAATCATTAAGTAAAATATAAAGTATTTTTTTGTGAGTATTTGTGGAAAAATAATTTATACATCAATTTTTTCTAAGGGACCCACCCCTAAATCCCCTCCCTCCGCCTGGCTTCGCCGGACGCAAGGAGGGGGGACTTGAGTAACAGCCTGTTGTGCCGGGAGGGGGATAGAGGGGGTGGGTCAGAACATAAACCCGGTGGTTAGATAAAATTGAATATCTTCATCAGATTTTGCAAGTGTGGCATTTAGCGTAAATATCCTATTAAGAAAGCCGGTCCATAATCCGCCGCCATAAGATGGATGCCATTTTTTGGATATATCACCGGCAAAGAAGACTCTTCCGGATTCAATAAATGCAGTGAATCCAACTTTTGCCGGAATCATAATTTTAACCGGAAAAAGATAACTGCGTAATTCGATGCCACCATACAGGAGCGCATCGCCGGCAAATCGCTCGCGGATAAATCCGTGCAGATTCTTTTGACCACCAAGAAATGCTGACTCGTGCAGTTGATATTCTCCCCACATTTTTTCTGCGTTTATGCGCACCCCGATCGAGGATGTTGTCAGTAAATCTGACTTATAATAACCCCGCAGATCAACAAGCAATTTATGATAGTATCGTTTGCTATTTGCAAAACGCGGATAATTAAAACTTTGAATATCGATATAAAATCCCTGGGATGGTGCCAGTTCATGATCACGGTAGTCCAGATTTATTCCCAAATGCAATCCATAGAAGGTTCTCTTGCTGGTGTTGGTGAGCTGCAGTGAATCAAGTAATGAGCCCGGATCTGATGTTACTTCACCCGTATTTATTGACAAACCGATCCAGAAATTCTGTTGCGGCAGGGGATCAAATACATAATTTATGATAAAATCAAACAAATTATACCGAACCTGGTAAAAATCCTGATTGGCCGGATTAGTATTACGCTCAGTTTCATTTCCATAACCATGAAAGTTGGTGTGGCCTGCTGATTTTTGAATCTGCAAATATAATTTTCGATCATTTTTTAAGACAAAATTACCCCAAAAATCTACAGTAAAGGCTTTCAGTTTAGTGACATATGCACCAACCAGTGATAATTTATATTGATAAGGAATCTTTCGAAACCCATGTTTGATAAGTAATGGACCTCCCCCGAGCGTAAAACCATCATTTGTATTATAATTAAATCGGGTTGTACTTTTCCAGTCATAGTCCCGGTCTTCGACCGGAGGTTCATATTTTTCATTAACATTATCACCTTCTGTATAAGGTTTTGGACTGAGTTCTTTCTTTTTGTCTATGACAGTTGAGGGCCCTGGCGTAAATTTTGTTTTATCGCCACTATCATAAAAATAGGTTTTATTTTGTGCGTATTTAAATGGTTTCAGGCTGAGAAGATAACCGTTGACATATGAGCTGTCAATCATGTTATCCTTACCGGAACCACCAATAACACGTACTAAAATACTATTATCAACCTCGCCGCGAACTTCTGCTGTATCGTCGCCGTCAAGTAAATAAATTCTGATTTCGTCTGTATAATCTGTATGAAAAGTACGACTGTAAAATGGATCTCCGGATTTTTTTGATTTTTTGTAAATATTAACAGAAACAGTTTCGTCGTCAATTCGGGTAATTTCAGCATATTCTTTTTTATCGCTGCAATAAATCGATACTACCTGGGCCATATAATTATAAAATTCATCAGACATTTCGAGAAATCTGTCGCGCCTGCTTCGCAGCATATCAGTTAATAGGGCACCTTCTTTTTCATACCATTCTTCTGGTATCAGTCTGACTGCATCGTCAATTACCTGGTCAGTGAGGCGTTCCTCAATAAAATTGGCGATAGAATCCCATTCGGCTTTC
>CAYULK010000339.1:0-2144 GCA_964445625.1 uncultured Calditrichota bacterium | reverse complement strand
GCATTGAACTATCGGTTTTTTGTAATGCCGGTCCGCTTTTTACCTCGGTTACATCTCCGCAACCGATAATCCCCCATTGAATTGTTTTCATTTACTATCCTCGTTCTCAAGTTAGTTGTGTCAAAAACAACTTAATGAAAATATCAACAAACATAATATGGTTGTTCTAAAATACAATTCTTTTATAACGCAGAGACGCTGACTTCGCTGAGTGCCGCAGAGTTATAAATATTTATTCTTTCAGATTGTTTATAACCCGATGAATCCAATCTCTCATGTACTTCTATGGCGGATCCAATTATTTTCCCTGACAATTCGTTCTCATGCATAATAAATAATACTTATCTTTGCGTTCTCAGCGAACTCGGCGTTTATTAATTATTCTAAACTTTTCCGCATATACGTTTTTTTTGCCACAATCCCCAATTTAGAAATCATGAATTTAAAAGATTCATACTAAAATCTCAATAACCAGACTCGAAGAAATCAGGTAAACAATATGAAAATTGATCACAGTTATGATATATAATAAAGTAATTGGTTGAAATACCGATAAATGTATTAAATAGCTAATATGGAGGGATCATGAAATATTTTCTACAAACTCTGATTTTTTTTCTTTTTATACAGGTAACTATCACCTCAGCGACGACTTATATGAAATTCTGGGTGAATGGTGATACGGCACATACTGTTAACCAGGGAGATATTTTTGCCTGGGAATTTGATGTTGCTTCACCAGGTAATACAGTGGATTTGCAGATCTGGTTAGATATGGATAAATCGCGAGACATCAGTCCAGGTGATATCATGCTTGACGAATTAACTATGACCGATGGTGAAGCAGGTACCGATGGCCCGGCTGATTCGAGTACGACTCCGGATGGTATTGTTTACGTTATGTTGGGACAATTTGGTTTTGCGCCACAAAGTTATTATATGAAGGCCGTAGATGAAGATGCATCAAGCGCCGGAAACTGGTTCGATATGATCGAAATGCCGAGTCCACCGGCCACGGTATCGGGCAGGATTTATATCGAGGGTACAACAGCACCGGATGTGCTTTTTTTGAATATCATGATCGGAGCTATGGGGGACAGTGGGATTTTTTCCGGTTTAACGGATGAAAATGGAGAATATATAATAAATTTACCGATGGCCGGAGCGCTATGGGACATTGAACCGTTTTTTGACAAGGTATTACCGGGATATATTCAGTTTGGAACGGGTTATCAGCAAACAATCCCGGCCGGGAACACGGATTCCTTAAATTTTCACTATGTACTACCCACAGCGTACATTTACGGGGATCTTCTTGATCAGGATAATGCGCTTATAATTGTCAACGGTTATATTGGCGTGGAAAACCGGACTACGGGAGCCGAATCCCATACTGATGTTACATACGGACAATATGTTCTACCGGCACCGGTCACAATTATTGGTACCGACTCCACAAACTATTTTGATTTGAGACTTCAGGAAGAAATGATTTTTCCTGATTATCTCGGACCATCACAGCAGGAAAGTTTTCCGTTAAGCTATGGAGATAGCATAAGGAAAGATATCGTGCTTTTTACCACTAATGCAGTAATATATGGCTATGTTACCGAGAACTCGGAATTACCGTCAAAGGCGTACGAGTTCCAGGCGTACTCTGATTCACTGGGATATATGGAAACCATGTCTGATCCGGGAACCGGATATTTCGAAATAGCAGTACGGACCGGATCCGGATATAATGTCAATTTGCAGGATGATCCGGATTGGGGAACACCACCACCGCCGGGTCTTGTTCTGGAAGATAACTGGTACCAGGCATATCCGGGTGATACGGTGCGCTTCAATTTTGTTCCGGCAGCCGGATTAATAAAAGGCACGGTCAGTTTTGATCCGGGTGATCCGCAGGAATTTGACTATGACCGCAACAACGTAACTGCATGGGATTCCACTTATAGTTCGGCATATCGTGGCCGGGTAAATCCGGATAATACGTTCGAGATTACTGTACCATCCGATAGGTTTAATATATCCCTTGATCCCGAAGAAAATAACTACCTGGTAATGCCGTTCGAAATCCAAAACGTTGTCGTTAATGATGACACTGTAAATAACCTGCACTTTGAGCTTAACTATGGTCATGC
>CAYULK010000338.1:0-2151 GCA_964445625.1 uncultured Calditrichota bacterium | reverse complement strand
TGTGAATTCCTCAAATAATGCACTTTATGAATTCAGTATCGCTGATATTGTGGTTGATTCTATTTATATCGACCAAAATCAGGGAAGCGGAAGTTGGGTGCTGCTTGGCAGTTTTTTTATCCCGGCAGGTGTCGATATAGAAATGCGAATAATTGATACCGGCAAAAGCTCAGCCGGGGTTGTGTTGAGGGCAGATGCTATTAAGTTTGATTTGAGTGATGAGATTAATGATGTAACTGACAGCTACTCAGATATTTTGCCAACCGGTTTTTTATTATTCCAGAACTACCCGAATCCATTTTCAGCCGGAGGCCGGTTTGCCATTAACGGCAGCCCGGTCACAAATATTTCTTTTCAGATCCCCAATTCCACATTCGTTAAAATTGATCTGTTTAATCTGCTGGGCGAAAAAATAAACAGTTTAGTTAATACTAATTTGATTTCCGGATACCATTCAGTTATCTGGGATGCAAAGGATTTTAATGGTAACCAGGTGGGCTCAGGTTTTTATTATTATCAAATTCAAGCTGATAAATTTAAACAAACAAAAAAATGTTGTTGTTACGCTGTCAAATCATCCATCAACTGAATTTGATTTTAAGCTCCTTGCCGGCTCAATTAACTATTTTATCAGCTTAATGGGTAGTAGGTCGGCATCAAAATACATTTTGTATGGGTATGTTTCTTTCACTGCATAAAAAGGCATAAATTTGGATACCACGCGACCACCGTCCGGGATTTGAACGCTAAAGACACCGGATGTTTTATCGGGGACTAACCATTCATTCAGGTCCTGTTCATTTTCCGGCAAGCGGAACGCTGATTCGTGATAATCCGACTCCAGTACCAGCACAGCCGGTCCTCTCACCACCGCTACCCGGTGGGGAAAATATTGGTCAACCGGCACCATTCGTTTGGTCAGGGGAATCCGGATTTCTACCCGATCTCCGGGATTCCAGGTCCGATTTATAACTCCCCAGGTTCCCGGTAAACACTCGACATCTATCGTCCGGTTATTAACCTTCACCGATGCACCGCGGGTCCAGCCCGGCACGCGGAATTTGAGAGAAAATTTCATCCCTTGTTTCAGTGAAAAAATAAATGTGCTGGTATCTTCCTCCGGATAAAGTGTGTCCTGAACCATCTTAACCTCACCTTCAGGCCGGTTCCAGGTAACTTCTGACGGGAGATACAGGTTGACGTATAATGCATCAGGGTCTTTGAAGTAAATCAAGTTGTAATATTCGGCCATATCCTGGATGTATGTACCCGAACAGCAGGTATACGGATCCCAGTTGTACACCCGCATTCCTCCGGACATTCGGTAATCTGAGTAATAATGATGTTTGCCGCCGGCAGTAATAGGCAGGGCCGCCCCGGCTCCATTGTAGAGTAGACGTTCGATCCAATCTCCGTATTTCGCTTCACCTGTGAATTCGATCAGATACCGGGACAGCTTAAACCCGGCCCAGGAGCCGCAACAGGTCTCAAAGCTGCTTGATACGAACTCCAGCACTCTACCGATTCCCCCATCGGAATTCATAATCATCTCACGGGGGCCATATCCGCCTGTAGCGTAACATTGTGTGTTTTGTAGAAAATCGTAAAAATTCTTGATAATTCGCAGGTATACCGGATCCCCGGTAATCTTATAGGCCATAGCTGCGCTGCTGAAAGTATTAACGTGACTATAGGCATGAACGCCGTGGGCATTTTTCGGGTCCCCACTGTCTTTAAACTTGTTCCAGTATGCAGGGTATAGCCAGATTTCTGCAAATGCCCTGAACTTTGGATCCCCGGTCAGTTCATAGGCACGGTAGAGATTCTCTGACAATGTGTACCATTCCGACGGTCTGCCCTGATACCGCCCATTAGGAGGCATCGCTGCCGGCGCATTTTCCCGGCTAAAGGTTCTGCTCGCCCAGTCGGTAACTCGCTCCAGTAGTGGTATGGCATCTGGATTGCCGGCGTACTTTTTCATGTCCACAAGTCCGCATACCAGCTTGTCATAAGTATAGTGACGCAGGCCGCAATCACCATCCGGTTTGACAGTCCTGGCAAATCCGGCCAGTAGATCAGCGGCTTTTTCCCGCAAGGCGTTGTCCCCCGTGCAACAGGACATGCGCGCCATGCCGCTCAACCATTGGCCGA
>CAYULK010000337.1:0-2152 GCA_964445625.1 uncultured Calditrichota bacterium | reverse complement strand
GTGCACCGGTTTTTCCTTCTGTAAAGATATATCCGTTGATCTTATTCCCGTCGACTTCACATTTTTTCATAAATGATGCGGCAAATTTTTTCTGATCTTCACCAACGATGTTTAGAACAAATTTTTTACTATCTTTTACCTTATAATAAATACGCCCATCACGCTTGATGCCCATCATAATCAGCGGCGGTTCAATCGATGCCTGGGATACCCAGGTAACAATCGCTGCACTAATCGAATCACCCGATTTGGCACTGACAATATACACGCCATAAGAAAGCACACGCATGGCGGCACGTTTGGCAGATTGATCCATGAGGGCTCCGGTTTTCACTTAAGTATAAGTGGTAAAGTTACTTATATATGTGGTATGATTCAAGATATATAGGCTCCAGGAACCAGGTTCAAGGATCAAGATTTATAAAATGTAGAATGTAAATATCAAAATGTAAAAAGTATAAGTATACCAGGCATCAATATTTTTACATTTTAAATTCATAAATTTACATTTTACATTTTATTAAAGGCTTGTTGTCGGTAGAGATCTTCCCGTCGTATGTGTACTGAACAACCCGGAAGGATTCCTACTGAATGACAATCCCGGAGCCTGGGGCCTGGCTCCTTTAACCATTTATCCTATTATCCTTTTATCCTCTTATCCTTTTGTCCTTTTTCTCCAAATTTATCCCCAACCTGCAATTTGTGCCCCCGTAAAAACTCCGCAACACTCATCCGCCGCTTGCCCTCTATCTGTACTTCTCCTATAGCAATGGCAGAGTCGCGGCATGAGATTATTAATTCGTCATTAGTAATTTCAATGATATGTCCGGGCGAAAGGCCCAAGGCTTCCTTATCGCCGATCGCATATCGCCTATCGCGTATCGAGTATCCAGTATCCAGTATCCGGCTTTTATACAATTTAATCATCTTCCCATTAATATATGTGTATGCGGCAGGATAAGGTGAGAGGCCGCGGATGAAGTTGTGTACCTTTTCGGCCGGTTGATCGAAGTTAATCTCGCAATCCTGTTTATGAATTTTTGGCGCTTTTGTGACCTGTGAATCGTCCTGGGTGGTGAGTATGAATGATTTATTTTCAACGGATTTTATGGTTGCCAACAGCAGGTCTGCGCCTTTTGCGGCCATGATATCGTGCAGTTCGCCGGCGGTCATATTGGGGGTTATCGTAATTTTTGACCGGGCGATGATATTACCCGTATCTACTTTTTTCCGGATGAAAAAGGTCGTGACGCCGGTTTCGGTTTCGCCGTTCATAATAGCCCGGTTAATCGGTGCGGCGCCGCGGTATTTGGGCAATAACGATCCATGCAGGTTGATGGTGCCTAATGGCGGCATGGTGAATATTTCCTCAGGCAGAATTTTGAATGCCACCACCGCGATCAAATCCGGTTTCATGGCACGTAGATCCGCAATACATTGCGGATCTACTAACGATGGTGGTTGTAAAACCGGCAATCCCGCGGATTCGGCCGCAATTTTTACCGGCGATGGTTGCAATTGCAATCCCCGGCCACGCGGTTTGTCGGGAACGGTAACCACAGCTACAATATTGATTCCGGCCGATAATAATTTATTAAGGGACACCACGGCAAATTCCGGCGTCCCCATAAAAATGACGCGCATATTATTCTTTGGAGCCGCTGGTCTTTACGATATTGATTGCCGATTTATCTATATTCAATTTGACTTTATCGTCCACTTGCACAATGACAGTATTACCATCATCGGTAAAACCGGTAATCTTGCCGTGAACACCACCGGAGGTTACGATCTTATCACCTTTTTGTACGCCTTCGATGATTTGCTTCCGTTCTTTCTGACGTTTCATCTGGGGACGAATTATCAGAAAATACATAATGACGATAATCAGTATAAACGGCAGAAAACTCATCAAGCCGCCACCGCCGCCTTCTCCCTGCGGCATCATAAGTAGGATGTGGTTTAGATACATTTTGCAACTCCTTTTTTTTATTTTATATTTTGGTTAAATTTATCAACTTTCCAATGGCTAACAGGCCAAAGGTTCAAGGAACAAGGCTTCAGGCCCCAGGCTCCAGGCCTTTATAAGTAGAAATATCGAATGTCGAATTTCGAAGTAAGAAGTCCATTTATCCTCTTAGCCTTTTGGCCT
>CAYULK010000336.1:0-2157 GCA_964445625.1 uncultured Calditrichota bacterium | reverse complement strand
ATTAACATCCTGCACACAGGATCTTTAACCGCCACCGGACATAAACTGGAGCACCATGATGTAAATCTTACCAAAGTGCTTAATACCGCGGCCAGGAAAACAGCATTCGCCAAATCATGGAAATACAATCTCAGGAAAAATGATCATTACAGCCATACAACTATAGATGATGATTATATAATTAACGAGGATAAATTTTCCGGGCATGCCAATCACATGCATAAAGGGATCGGATTGGCGGTCAGTTTACGCGGATGTTCGCTAGGTGCCGAGGGTATCGATGCGGCTGCAGCATATTTTTCGCTGCAAAATGACGGCTCTGCTTACCTGCTTTCCGGGCTGGCCGAGAATGGTCAGGGCATGCGCACAACCTACGCGATTATTGCAGCGGAAGTTTTAGGTATTGATACTGAAAATATCAATTATCTTGATATGGATACGGGTTATATAGCTGATAGCGGGCCGACGGTGGCCTCCCGGGCTACTTTGATGGGTGGCAGTGCGGTAAAAAACGCGGCGGAAATCGTCCGGAAACGGTTGGAGAAAATTCTTCGTGCAGAGTGGAATTTATCCGGTAAAAAAAAATTAATTTTTAGAAAAAATGCAGTAAGTGTCACGGGCAATGAGCGCAGGATATCCTTGCCGGAATTAACCCGGCTCGCATACCAAAATGGTGTAAATCTTGCTGCCGTTGGCTGGTATAGTGGTCCAAAAGTTGAGTGGGATGAGGAATCGGGCCAGGGACCGGCCTATTTTACTTATGTCTATGGTTGTCAGGTGGCCGAAGTACATGTTAATATGATTACCGGAGAAGTATATATTGATCGTATCACAGCAGTACATGACCCGGGCAAGGTGATCAATCTGTTCGGTGCACAGGGTCAGGTATACGGAGGAGTAACACAGGGTGCCGGCTATGGACTTTGGGAAGAGATCAGTAAGAATGAAGGATTTATCCGTGAACTGAATTTTGACCAATTGCTGATTCCCACCAGTAAAGATATCGGAGAAATAGTACCCATATTCATTGAAGGCAAGGATTCCCATGGCCCCTGGGGTGCCAAATCACTGGGAGAACCGACACTGGAACTTACTGCAGCTGCCATCGCCAATGCCATTCGTAATGCCACCGGTAAACGCTTTTTTAATCTTCCGCTAAATCTGGAGGAGATCATACTGGGAAGAAAATTATATCCGCAGGATAATATTCGCGGGAGTAGCAAATAATGGTGGAAATGGAATTCATCCGGCCGGAAACACTAAATGAAGCTCTGGGATTGCTGGGTGATACCGGAAAAGATACCAGGCTTATTGCCGGAGGTACCGATATTATTCCGGGCATTCGGCAGGGATCCAAACGATTTAAAAATATCCGGCGATTGATAGATATTCATCATCTTCGCGAACTTGACTTTATATCAAAGGAAAAGGAAAATCTGCGGATCGGCGCCGCCACAACATTTACCCGGATCGCCGGTAATGAATCTGTAAAAAAAGCAATCCCGGTTTTGGCTGAGGCAGCAAAACATATCGGATCTGTTCAGATTCGCAACCGGGCCACGATTGCCGGTAATTTTGTGAACAATGCACCCTGCGCAGACAGCGTTCCTGCACTCCTGGTATACAATGCCAGGATAAAAATCATTTCGCAAAAAAGTCAGCGCGAGTTATTGCTGGAAGAATTCCTCAAGGGACCATATACGACAGCACTTAAACAGGATGAAATAGTTTCTGAAATTTGTATACCGCTTGATGTACAGAATTATCAGGGTGTGTTTTATAAACTTGGCCGTCGCCGTGGGGTGGCGGTAAGTCGCATTTCGCTGGCTGTTCTGATGCAAATGTCCGGAAAGGAAATCAGCGATATCAGAATCGCCGGCGGGGCGGTGACGCCGATTGGCATGCGTTTCCGGAAATTGGAACAGGCGTTTATCAATGAAAAACCAACTCCGGTCCTGCTTAAAAAATTTGCGCGCGAATTAGGTGAGGAAATATTGCAGGTAACCGGCTTGCGCTGGTCCACGCCATATAAACTACCGGTAATCCAGCAAATATTTTATCAGATAATGTGTGATATGGTAGTGTCAAAAGTTGCATGAAAAAATGATGCTCCGAAGGAGTCCCTTTGGGAAAACCACAGAGAAAAGTTAATGATTG
>CAYULK010000335.1:0-2160 GCA_964445625.1 uncultured Calditrichota bacterium | reverse complement strand
AGTGCACCCCAGGCCGGTGATACGAAAGCGGAACCGGAACCAAGAAGTTTTACAACCTCACCGCCTGCTTTACGTGTTCTGCTTTCAATTTCTTCCAGGCGGTCGGCAGTTACAAATTGTCCAACCGGCATACCGGCGATACGGCAAGCACTGCGGATCGGCAACATAGTATCACCATGTCCACCCAGTACCATTGCAGTTATATTTTCTACTGAAATCCCGGTTTCATAAGCAATAAAATGACGATATCGGGCAGAATCCAGGGCGCCTGCCATTCCCATCAATTTATTCTTAGGTGGGTTTAAATTCTTATACAGACGATAAACGATCGCATCCAGTGGATTAGCGACCGAAACAATAAATGCATCCGGACAATACTTTTTAATCCCCTCAGACACAGCATCGGTAATTTTTAAATTTGTTGCCAGTAATTCTTCACGTGTTGGAATGCTGCCATCGGGACGCGTGGTACGAGGTACGCCGGCAGTATTTATTACAACATCAGAGCCTTCAATAACGTTATAGTCTTTTCCGCCGATACACGCAACATCTTTACCGATGGTTGCCGAACCTTCAGCAATATCCAGTGCCTTTCCTTTCGCCAGATCCGGCTCTTTGATATCAACCAGAGCTACTTCCCTGGCCAGTTGTCGCTTGACGATCTCCTGCATTAAAACACCACCAATGTTTCCACCACCGATTAAACCAATTTTGTTTAACATACGATGCTCCTTTTATTATGGGATTAACACGAATCTATTAATGTAACTTATTGAGGTCATAAACTATTAAAAGAGGTTTGTTGTGAAATAATATACAAATTGAAAAAACCTAAAGCAAGAATGGCTAATATTTATCTGCCATGGCACGAACGGCAACTTCTGCTTGTGATGCTTTTATGTCCGGAGCCAGTGGTTTCCCGTATTCAATAGTGATGGGATAAGTTATTTTTTGGGACCATTTCTTGAAAACCTTGCCACCTTCCCTGCTGAAGATGCTGCCCCATACATTATGCAGGTAAATCGGAATTATCGGACAATCCAAGTCTCTCATCACGGTTTCAAAACCGGGTCGGAATTCATTCATATTTCCGTCCCGGGTTAGTTTTCCTTCCGGAAAAATACAAACCACATGTCCTTCCTGTAATTGTTTTTTTGCCTGCTTTAGACTTTTGGCGACAGATTCATGCCCGGCCTCCGGGTGGATATCTATCGCATTCATCAACCTGAATAATTTGTTGATAACCGGTAATTTATAATAATCATGATGCATTAAAAAACGGACAAATCTCTGAATTGTTGCCCCAATTAAAAATGCATCAATAAAGGAAACATGATTGGCAATTAACAGAGCCGGACCCCGGAAAGGTACATTTTCAACACCGACAATTTTTATCCGGTATACGGTATTGGTCAGCAACCAGAAACAAAATCTGATTAAATATTCCGGAATTACTGTAATAATATAAAATACGGCAAGTATCGTAACGATACCCATGATAAAAAAGATAACAGGTGCGGAAATTGACAATTCCACGACAAATAAATAATAGATAATCGATCCAAGAACCAAAAATAATCCATTCAGGATGCCTGCTGTCGCCAGCACACGGCCTTTTTCATCTTCACGGGAATAAAACTGCAGATATGCATATAAAGGAACTATAAACAATCCGCCAAAGATTCCGGCCATAACAAGAACAATTGAAGTTGCAATATAGGATGTACTGGTAAAAAATAGCGCCAGGCCACAAAATGCCATGCCAAATCCACCGAGAGGTACAAGACCCAACTCCACCTTTTTTCCCGACCAGCGGATGGCCAGCAATGAACCGGCGGCAACACCAACACCCATAAACGCCGGCATCATTGTTAGCATGATGGTATTTTGTGATTCAGCGGCCACGAACATGCTTTTACCATATATCAGAATATTGGTCTGGAAAATGAGCCCCAGTCCCCAGAAATAACTATTTGCCAATGCAGCCAGAAATAATGCCTTTTGTTTTTTCAGGTAGCGTAGATCCCGGAATATGCCCGCAATCGGGTTCCATGGAAATTTGTTTGATACCCCGATTGCCGGTACTTTCTTAATAAACAAGACTGATATAACGCCCAGGATGGCGATAAAAACCGGATATATAGCTGCTACAAAATAGTT
>CAYULK010000334.1:0-2215 GCA_964445625.1 uncultured Calditrichota bacterium | reverse complement strand
AAGGAGGTATTAACATGGTAACAAAAACACTTATGCTTATGGTGATGCTTGTGGGAATTATATTTGCCCAAGAATCTCATGAGCAGATGAACCTGAATGACTATCTGACCCTAGCAAAAGAAGATCTGGCCGTTCAGTCAAAAAAACTCATGCTGGTGAATATGCAGCTGACCGAAGAGGAAGGCAAGAAGTACTGGCCGATCTATGACGGTTATTTTGCAGAACGCAGTAAAATCATGGATGAACGGTTGGCAATGTACAAAATGATAGCTGAGAAATACGGATCAATGACCGATGAAGATGCAGCCAAAATAGCTGACACTTTTTTTAATCTTGAGGAAAAAGTGAATAAGCTGGAGAAGGACACCTACAATAAGATCAAAGATGAGCTTTCGAGCCTGCGTGGTATTCAATTCCTGCAGATCCAGCGCCAGATAGATATAATTGTTAAATTACAGATATCGGCTCAGTTTCCGCTGCTAAAATAATCGTGATTTCATTTAGAATATTTATTAACCGCCGAGATCGCTGAGAACGTAAAATCAAGATATCCACGAATTACACGGATGAATATATAAAAATCAGTGTTTCATCCGTGTTAATCCGTGGCAATAAAAAGTCAGATTAATTGTAATCTCAAAATAATATTCGCTAGAAAGAGTTGCTATGCTTAAGAATATAATAACCCTGGCCATCTGCACTATTGTTATTAATAATGTATCAGCTCAGGACACCCATTACTGGAACCTGCAATATGGCACGCGATCTAATCTGTTGGGAGGCGCCGTTATTGGTAGTGTGTCGGATATGGCTGCCACCTATTATAATCCGGCGGCGCTGGCCCTTTTTCCGACGCCGGAAATCTTACTCAGCGGAAAAGTTTATCAGTATAGCGCCTTAAGCTTGAAGAACGGGGCCGGACAGGGAAAGGATCTGACCTCAAGTACTATCGAAGCCGCCCCGACCCTTTTTGCCGGATCATTCACATTTGACTGGCTGGGCGATCATACCCTATCCTACTCTATTCTAACCCGGCAGCGTATGAATTATGGTATTGAGGGCCGCCGGGGAGGTACCCGCGATTCCGATCAGGGTGAAGAGACGGTTGCCGGGGAATTAATCGCTAATCAGGAACTGTCCGATTTGTGGATAGGATTGACCTGGGCTGTAAAACTGAGTTCCAATATAGCTATCGGTATAACCCCATATCTGTCGGTACGCGACCAGAAAACACGTAAACACGCCTATACTGAAATTCTTGATCCTCTGGGAAATGTATCGGCAGCAATTATAACACAACAATTTGAATATAAAAACTATCGCCTGCTGGCTAAAGCCGGACTGGGCGCCAATTTTGACCCGCTCACTTTGGGACTTTCTATAACAACACCCAGCCTCTCAATATCCGGAAACGGATCATCGCTGATTAACCTTTTAAAATCCGGGGACGGCTCGAGTGAGGAAACTGCTTATACAGCCAATTACCAACAGGATGTGACTGCCCGGCATAATTTACCGCTTGCGATGGGTATCGGCGCCGGGTACCGCCTTGGAAAACACCGCCTTCATTTCAGCGCCGAATGGTATGATAAGGTGACTAAATATAATGTCCTGGACACAGAGGATTTTACAGCCCAGAGTACCGGGGAAACGATTACTTACCGGGTTAACAATGAATTAAAAAGCGTACTCAATTATGGTTTGGGCGCTGAATTTTACATTAATGAAAAACTGGATCTTTTTATCAGCTACGTTACCGATTTCTCGGCAGCGGTAGCTGATACCAAAACAAATCTGACTGTTTCAACCTGGGATATCTATCATCTGTCCGGCGGCGCATCATTTTCAGTCGGACGTTCAGAATTCACCTTAGGAATCAATTATGCCTTTGGCTCCGGCAAAGTAAAAGGTCCGGTCAATCTTCCTGAGGACGATACAAAAAATACCCTGGTCGATCTCCTTAAGAATTCGGATTTAGATTATACCCGCTTAAAATTTTTAATCGGATTTTCATTTGAGATTTGATAATGCATTATTGTCATCCTGAACTTGCCTGCCCGCCGAAGGCGTGGTTTCAGGGGTTCAGGATCTAATTATATTCATCAGAGAAATTCCTATTGCCGGAACTAAATTCAAGTATTTTTCATGACTAACTTGATCAATTCATAACGCAGCACAGGGCTGCAAACAAAATTTTATTAGCCACTGATTAACA
>CAYULK010000333.1:0-2250 GCA_964445625.1 uncultured Calditrichota bacterium | reverse complement strand
GAGCATCCCTTGCGGTTGCTTTACGATATAAACCCGGTCCGCTAAACGAAACCTCCGGGCCCATATTCTTCAAGATAACTCCAAGTTTCACACCTTGTATACCGGCGACACCATCATACTGCAAGCCGATATCAACGGCCATTCCTGAACCGCTGACCCTGTGCAATTGTTCGGAAATTAATTTAAAGTTTATGCCTGCTGTAATAGCATCGGTAAATGCTCTGGCATAGGAAGCGCCGATAGTGATAAAGGAAGGAGAAAAAGATCTTCCTGCTATTCCTTCCGGGTCATCCACGGTGGTTAGTGAAATATCACCGAATGAAAGAGATTTAACACTTAAGGCTACCGTTCCAAAAGAACCGAACTGAATGGCTACCGCACCATAATTTACATTGATGTCTGCGATATATGTCATTGAGGAAAACATACCTTCAGCGACATTTGTTATCCTGGCCAGTCCGGCCGGATTCCAATGAATTGCATCGATACCAACGGTGGTGGCGATATTTGCACCGCTCATCGCCATACCACGGCCGCCGACCGGGATCAAAAGCTCCATCGCGGCTGCGGTACCGGTTTTTTTGTTATTCACATCTACTGGTAACAGCGAGGTAAGCTGGGCGTGGATATCACTCTCAATAACGGCCGTCACCACGCAGAATATAATACCAGTTATGATTTTTTTATTCATTTTATTATCTCCTTGTTCAGATTAATAAAGATACATGTATTCAAAACGTGGTGTTAATAAACAGGAAGAATTTCTGCTTCCTGGACAATAACTAATTTAAGCGATTTCTGAACGCCTATACTTGGCATATCCACAAATGCGACATAAATTCCGCTGGCAACCGGGACTAAACTTTGATTCATAAGATCCCATTTAACAAACTGAGTATCATCGTCTTTTTCAAGAAGGCGTACCAGGTGGCCGGCCAGGTTGAAGATGCGGATATTAACCTTGTTCGGCAAGTTATTGAATGTGACATACCGGACCAGTCTATTTACTTCCAGCGAACTAAACGCATAATACGGATTGGGGAAAACACCCACTTTTTCAGCGCTTTTTTTATCCAGCGCCAAATTAGTCTCAGGTGTTGGAGCCGTGAATGTGAAAGTATCGCCGGTACCATTGGGTTTAGTCATTTGAATCTTAAAAATGGTTCCGGTTTCAGGCATAGCCTGATTATAATCGGCAGGTGAAGTTGCGGCCAGAACATCGCCGCCATTCCAGTTCAACCACACTAATCTGGTAACAATTGACCAGGCTTCCGAACCTGCAGCGATGGATTCAGACCAACCAGGTCTGCCGGCGGGATCGTTGGTAATTGATGTAATCAGGTTGTCATATCCCTGGGTGCCGGGAGAGTTGTCGGTGGGGGCCATCCAGTAGAGTCGGTCAGTAAATGGATCGTTGGTTCCGCCGGATGCACCATGATCTGCATTTTCGGGGGCGGTATAATCTGCTCCGACAGCCATGTCGAACACCCCGTTTCCATTATTATCCAACATATAAGCGAACAGTCGATAATCATCTGCCGGATCATCATCCATACCGGTATGCCAGAGTTCGAAAGGAACATCAACCATAATTTCGGCACCCCAGTTATCGAATACTTTACCACCGCCGGCGGTGAATCGGATTTCCAGATCATTAGGTATTATGGCAGTGATACCGTTACCGACAAAAGACCGGGCCAGAAAGTGAGCGAATGTACGGTAATTACTAGCGTTATAGGTGTGAGTATTAATCATCCATTTACCAGCGCCTACCTGCTGACTATCGCCGGGTCTTTCCGGAACCGGAAATCCCTGAAAATCTGCTGCAGCGCCGGTTGGGGGATCAATAGGTCCCGCCCCATTAGCCGTAGCTAAGAAGTTCTTCACAGACAATGGAGCGCCTTGAACTCTTACCTGAAAACCGTCGGTGACCAGATAATCTTGATTGCCGGTTTGATTGGTATTAGCATAGATTAATACCGAATTGGTAGTCACATCAGTTAAGGTCCACTCGGAATTACCATCGCCATCCAAATCTGTGAAGGTTACCTTATAATCGTGTCCGGTCAGTTTGGCAGGATCAACGATGATTGGATAAATGTTACCGTCACTTACTCCGACATGTGAGGCAGAAATGGTATCACCACGGACATCGTTATAAACAACACCAAAAGGATCCGCTGCCATTACCTTGAGAATGGTAAAATTAGACTCAAGCGTTCCCGGTAAAAAGTCCGGAGTATTCGCTAC
>CAYULK010000332.1:0-2254 GCA_964445625.1 uncultured Calditrichota bacterium | reverse complement strand
ATTAAAAAACCATCTTTTATTTTCCCTTGCCTCACTTGTCCTTTGTCTTATTATAATCGGACCGGTATCTTTTGCAAATGAGGGACCGGAACATAAAAAGGAGAAGGAAAAAATTCGCCTTACCGGATCTTTTGATTTTGATCCGACGGTTTATGCTATTCTCAATATCAATAATCTGTGGATGTGGGAGCGGAGGGATGGGAAATCCAATCATTCACCCGATGGTAGAGAAGGTGTTGTGTTCCCCCGCAGCACTTCCCACGTTATTTACCAGGATGGTATTATCTGGGGTTCAAGGGCCTATACGGATGCTGATTTTACTACACCGGCCCCATTTGATCAGGAAATACGGGTGGGTGGCGCTACTTACGGCAGCGGTTGCCGGGCAGGCTGGGTGATCGGGGAAGGAGCCGATGCAATACCTGTTGATCCCAGCAATCCCAGGGCTCGTATCTACCGGATTCGCCGTGACTGGAAACAAACTTATAGGGATTATGATGGTATGTGGAGTTGGGGTGCACGAAAGGATGCTGCGGATAGTTATGAAATTCCGGTTAGTGATGTCGGCCACACTGAAATGGAAACCCTATATAATGATTTATCATGGTGCTGGGATAATTGGCCGGTAGATTTAGGTGCGCCATTTATCGATCGTAACGGCAACGGTGTTTACGATCCGCCGCCGGCGAATTTTACAACATGGAGCCTTGTTCAAGAGGGTTATGATGAACCCGGTATTGCCGGCGCTGATCTAAACTCACCGGCAGATATGGTGATTTGGAACGTTTATAATGACCTCTACAAAATGAAGCGTTTCGGCTCGGAACCAACCGGACTGGAAATCCAGAACAGTGTCTGGGGCTACAAACGCAGCGATGCCTTCGGCAGTATTTATTTCCGCAGGATAAAAATTATCAATAAAGGTGGGGTGGAGATAGATGAAGATGGCACCATCGGATCCTTTTATCTCGATAGTATGTATGTGAGTCAATGGTCCGATCCGGATATCGGTAATGCCGGTGATGACCTGGTTGGTTGTGACACCCTGTTGAGTTTGGGATTTGTATATAACAGCAGCGCTGTTGATGTTCTGTTTGATGACCATTTTTTACCCCCGCCTTCTGTCGGCTACGACTTCATCCAGGGACCGGTTTTGCCCTCTCCGGGAGATGTTGCGGTGTTTGACCTGAAATATAAACAGGATTATAAAAATTTAGGTATGACCAGTTTCTCGTCTTCCGCCCACATATTCTATGAGTGGTCCAATCCACACAATTACACGATTATATATTACAAAATGATGAGAGGGTATGCACCGTTATCGGGACCGGATGTGTATTACAATCATCCACCCGGTGTAACACCGGGACCCTTTCCATTTTCCGGTGATCCAATAGCCGGCACCGGTTTTATTGACGGACTTGGAGAAGAATGGTCATTTGTCCCCGGAGACCGTCGTCCGATGTGTAATACCGGACCGTTCAAATTGGCGCCTGGGGAAACACAGGAAGTTGTAATTGCTCTCATTTGCGGTCTTGGCGCTGATAATTTATCGAGTGTGTCGGTTATGAAATATAATGACCGTTTAGCACAGTCTACTTACGATGCACTCTTTCAAGCGCCGGAAGCGCCAAAAAAACCGAATGTGAAATTTGCTGAGTTAGACGGTAAAGTTATCCTGGAGTGGGGCAGTGATCTGAACCGGGTCGCCGAAACGGAAAATAAAGTTAATATGGTAGGAGGTATAAAGTTTGAAGGATATACAGTATATCAACTGCCTGATAAATATTCCACCCAAAGAGATGCCAAACAAATTGCCACCTTTGATTTAGTAACCGATCCGACGGTCGTGATGGATGAGATATTTGATTACGTTACTGGTGAAATTTTGCAGACTGCCGCGCAATTCGGAAGCAATAGTGGTATCCAGCGTTATTTTGTATTTGATCAAGATTATTTGAAGGATATCGCTAAACTTTATAACGGCACGGATTATTACCTCGCAGTAACCGCTTATAGTGTTTCTGAGGTTCCCGGATTCCTCCCCCATACTCTTGAGTCACCCTTAACGATCCATAAAGTTACACCGCAATCAAGAGCTATGGGTGAAGTTATTGGTTCCCAGTATGGCCAAATAATCGATGTTATCAGTCATACCGGCGGCAGCGGTGATGCTAAGATCACTCCGGTAGTAATAGAGCCATATTCCATAAAATCCGGGACATACTCGGTCTCCTGGAATGCCGATTTAACC
>CAYULK010000331.1:0-2259 GCA_964445625.1 uncultured Calditrichota bacterium | reverse complement strand
ATTTTTTTCTCTTTTTTAGTGAATTTAGTGTTTTTAGTGGGCTGAACTATTACTAAAATTTAGAATTTAAAAGGAATTGTGTTCATCATTACTCAAAAATCCTTATTAACTCTGCATTCTTAAATCTACATTTTACATTTTATTAATGGCCTCGCGCATGATTCCCGGAGCCTTGGTCCGTGAGAGTGTCATTTCACCAATTTCATCCCAAAGGTAATAGATTTTTCGTATTCTTTAATTTCATGAAATCCGACTTGCCGGTAAAATTGAATTGCCCCGGGATTGGTCTTTCCCACCCCCAGATGAAGTGCCGGAACTCTCAGATCAACCAATTTATCAATAAACGTTTGCATCAGTTTCCGGCCCTGCCCCTTTCCCTGCGCCCCGGGTAAGAGATTGATGTGCAGATGTGCCGGATAGGAATTTAAATCGGGATTAATTTTATGACCTTCATGTATGCGACGAATGATCCCGGCATCCAGTGATTGATCATCGTGTTTGGGCAAAGGATATTCTTCCCGCAAAACCGGGAACCATTCGCATTCACATTTTTTATAGAAAAGTTTTGAGTCCCGGGTACCAAGTATATATCCGGCCGGTTTTCCGGAAAGAGTCAGTATAAAACAAATATCCGGCTCAAATACCACATATGGCGCGGCATAGTAGTGACCCGGCAGTTCCGGATCATGATAGATATGACTGGCATCCTTACCGCTGTCGCCTGTTTTTAAACATATATGATATAGAGATACCAGGTCACTGGGATGATAGGGGCGGATGGTGATTTTCATGTCTTTGGTCTGCTCTATTTATTTTAAAGTTCCTAAGTACCTGAGTCCCTCAGTCCCTAAGAAGGCAGAAGTGTTCTTCGTGTAACAAATAATCGTCGACATGCAATATAAAGGCTAAAAAGTAAAGGGTCAAAAGTAATAGGAATCGGGATAAGGACTCAAGTATCCAGTATCTAATACTCGCTGTCCTCAGGTCTGTACATATTTTCCAGGCCGATCATCTTGATCAGGTCTTTATAAGTTATTACTTTTGCGCCTTTATTATTTAACATCATTTTTACTTCGGGATCAAGAATACTCTGTAACTCCTCTCGCCTGTGCTTGCTCATTTCCGGTAGCCCAAAATCATTTAAGTCTTTCAAAGCCTGCATTTCGGGAACATCAAGCCCGACATGTAAAACCTGCATATTGATACCCGGCTTCAGATTTCTTATATGAGTAAGCAGACTATCTGATTTTTTGCCCAATGAGGCATGATATGTAATATTCGAGTAAATCTCATTGAAATAGCCGGACATGCCTAATCCGTATTCCTCAGCCAAACCCTCTACCATCTTTCGAAGTTCCTTTGTCTGTACGGCCGCACCCATATGATAGTCGATATAATCAATCTGCACTCCGCTATTCAGAGCCCGTTCAATCTGAGCCCTTAATTCCCTCTCTATTTCCTTCATTTTTGGATTATTGGCCAAAAGTTTTCCCCGCGAAGGAAAAAAATACCCGTTACTGTCGACTAAAGTCGGTACAGCTTCCTTGCCTAGTACCGGTCCCCAGCGGTAATTTTTCCACTCCGCGTTTAACGTCAGGTGAATACCCACACCGACTTCGGGATGCTTTTTCAGGATTTCCACGGCTTCCTGGTACCAGGGACAGGCAAACATCACCGATGTGGACATGGGTATACCGGATTCAATAACCTGTTTGATTGCCATATTCAGCGCATGGCACATACCCATATCATCGCAACGGATCAGATAATATATATCATCACTCTGATCCTGTGCATCGCCGGCCATACACAAAACAAATATCAAAATCAGGGTGATCACTGGCCTGATATTTCTCATCGGATATTCCTTTCTACTAATTTGCGTGTTCCCCAGTACAACTTGGGAACGAGGATAGTGATTGAATTTTGTCATCACAATTTTAACACTTTAATTAAAAAATGCAAAACATTTACCCCGGGGCCATTGAAAAAATTAAATATTACACTGTCAGTGGATCTATTTCAATAATTGCGATAAAAATAACGAAGCACATGTAAAACTATTACGAAGACTTTGCGAATATTTTCAAGTCCCTCATATAAATAACAGGTTGATTTAATCATACTTCCGGTAGTACTTTTAAATATTCAGAATATTAAGGACAGGATCTTATATATGCGACCCAGTTGGGATGAGTATTTTATAAAACTTGTAGATGAAGTGGCAAAACGTGCCACATGTGATCGTGGTATGAGTGG
>CAYULK010000330.1:0-2319 GCA_964445625.1 uncultured Calditrichota bacterium | reverse complement strand
ATTAAATTATGATTGGTCCGATGATGCTTTGGATATCATATTGGCTAAAACCGGACATAACGGTTCTATCGGATTCTGTCAGGTTAAATTAAAAACCGCCTACTGGATCGAAGTGCAATTAAATGACTCTTTAAGTATTTACCGGCCGGGGCAACAATACACTAATATTTTATCAGTAAGTCAAAGCCCAAAAGAAATAATTACTAAACTTCAAGATGACTCTCTGAATATCTTATATGCTGCCGCATATCTCAGGATCATACAAAGCAGATGGAATAAATCCGGATATCCGATCGATGCTGGAGCGGATGTCATTGGAACGTTGTATTCTACGGGATTATTTTATCCGGATGGAACGGAAAGACTGCCCCGAACTAATCCCGAGGCGAATAGGTTTGGCAGGAAAGTGAAAGAGGCACTGCATTTATTTCGCGAGAATTAACCAGAATATGCGGTTATCAATTGATGTTTCAAGATAGCCATTCTAATGCTTGATCAATATCCCAGAATACGGTAGAGTCCATATCCGCCGGTCAGTTCAATGGTAAAATATTCTGACAAATAACAATTTGCTTGATATTCCCGTTAACGTTGGATATCTTAATCAGTGTTTGAGCATTGTGATTTATTTGTAATTTGCTGCTTGTGATTTTTATAACCAGATTTCTTTTTACATGGGAATAAGTTTATTATGAAAAAATTCCGCTCGTTTTTTACCGTGCTTTTCCTGTTAACCTCGCTGCTTATTATTCTGCTTATCGCCATATTTGACAATATCTTATTTTTAAGGGCGGCGGAGGTGATCAAAAACTATATATGGCCGGCAGGTATCGCCCTGCTCATCTTTCTGGGGCTGCTGTCCGCCGGAATTGTCTCCAATATGCACAAATCTGACGGAACACTGATCAGCAATGGATATTTTCAACTGGCCATCCTGGAATTATTTTTGTTCTCAGCCGGGCTGGGCTATTACCGGCATTATATTCAGCAGCCGGGTCAAATCGTTCTACGCCTTCACCCTCAGGAAACCAAGAAGTTTATAAACCTGGGTTTAAAATTTAAATCCACTGAATCCATAGTTATGGACACAGTTACTGCACCAAACGAGCTTTTTAACCGGCCTGCCGGGAATTACAGCTTCGAAACCCTGGATCAGGATATCGTTTATTTCCAGGCTGATGTTGTACTGGAACCGGCGGAGATCGAAACACTAGTTATCCCCGTTGCCCTGAATTTTAAAACGCTGGCTGTGCAGACGGAACCTGCAGGTGCCGAGATCTGGATCGATGGCATCCATGCCTCACATACACCGGATACATTTGAAATATTAAATAGAGATACTGTCATTCTCGAACTGAAAATGCAGGGTTATCAGGGACATATTGATACCGTTAGCTTAAATGAGCACCTGGACCTGGGGGTTATTCCTCTGGTAAAATTATATACATTGCGGATTTCCTGCGCTTACCAGGATTTTGGATACAGAATTTATGATTCAGACGCAAAAATTGTATTCTCCGGAAGGGGATCCCGAAAGCTGCAGTTGCCTTTGGGAAAGTACAAGCTCGCTTATGAAATTGGCGAAGGTCAGTTCGAGACAAAAACCTTTTCATTGCATTACAATTATACACTGGCAGTACCATAAACAATTTGATTTATTCATATCGCAGTCTTTTGCTGCAATCAAATTATTTGAGTATCACGAAGGCACACGAAGATCACGAAGAAAAAATATAAATATTTTATTCTTTGCGACTGCGTCTCCGCGAGATAAAAATATTCTCAGTTAGTAAAAATTTTGCTAATCGCCCCGGTGATCTGTTGGAAATAGCCAAGTTTTTTGCTATAATAGCAGAGCATTATGGAGAAAGATTATTAAAAAGAAAAGCCCCTGTTTGAGCAGGGGCTTTATATGGAGTCGGCGGGAGGGAGTATATTCCCTCCATTGCGCGCATGCCTAACCGATCCGTGAGCGAGAAGAAGGATTTGAACCTTCACCGCAATCCTGGAAGGATTGTGCTCTGCCAATTGAGCTACTCTCGCTTAATCTGTAAGGTCAAAAATAAGCTATATCAAAAATGTTTGAGTGATCAGTCTCACAATTTAATATAAAAAAAATGAGGCAGGGTGAGTAATTTACTTCAGGTCTAAACATGCATCATTTTTCTTTGCATTTCCATTTCTTACATTTATCAAGTGTCCTTCCTTAGCAATCTAAATGATACTGGATTGTTAGACTTTACTTATACTGAACCGCTTAGAAGATCAGTTTCGCAAGAATTATGTTATAACCGAATCATTTAGCCTGATCTATTCATA
>CAYULK010000329.1:0-2344 GCA_964445625.1 uncultured Calditrichota bacterium | reverse complement strand
ATTTCTTCTACCTCAGGAAGCAGATGACAAGAGTCTGGCGATGACCGGTAGTTTTACTTCCATGTTATTGACCGGCTTACTTATCTGGCCGGGCTGGAGCATTGATCAGGTTGAAAAAAAAATACAAATGCTGTGTTCTTATGGAAATCATATTTTAGATGCCTATGTGCATGATTTAAAGAAAATTGCTGAATTAGATTTTAAACGGGCTGTATTTCTGGGATCAGGACCACATTTTGGCACAGCTCACGAGTCGCATCTAAAATTACAGGAATTAACTGATGGCAGGATAATCTGCAAATATGATTCATTTTTAGGATTCCGGCATGGTCCGAAAGTAGTAATAGATAAATCAACCCTGATTGTCTTTTTATTCTCAACTAATAAATATGTACAAAAATATGAAATTGATCTCGTGAAATCGATAAACCAGGGAGAAAAAGGTCTCTTCAGATTAGGAATAATGGAAAAACAGATTCCCGGCCTCGATCTGGATATTGAATTAAATTATGGCTGCTCCGGAGCTTCACTGCAGGAACCTCTTCACTGTCTGTGTAGTGTTATGCCGGCACAAATACTGGGATTTTTTAAGTCGATGCATCTGGGACTCAGGCCGGACACACCATCTGAAAGCGGAACGATTACCCGGGTAGTCCAGGGCGTAGATATATATGAATATATTAAAAACGGGTCGCAACAATTAGAAATGTCTGAAGAGAAGGTATAAGTTGATTACAATAAGAATCGTCAGCTCAATTATAGAGATTATTAATTAATGCTAAATCTCCTTGAGACAGAAAACACCGGGATTTGTTCCATTTGTTCTGCAAATGAATACGTACTGCGTGCTGTATTCAGGAATGCGAAGGGCACAAACAATAGGGTCCTGGTAGAATCAACATCGAATCAGGTGGATCAGTTTGGCGGTTACACCGGTATGACACCGCAAAAATTTATCAGCTATATCGCTGAAATAGCCGGATCAGAGAATTTCCCCCGGGACAGACTGATGATGGGCGGCGATCATCTTGGACCGAATGCCTGGCAAAATGAGCCGTCTGAATCGGCAATGCATAAAGCAAAAGACCTGATCGCTGCTTACGTTAGGGCAGGTTATACAAAAATTCACCTTGACACCAGTATGCGCTGTGCTGACGATACAGGGGATGTTGATAGCCTGATGGATGTACACATCGTTGCCGGCAGGGCTGCCGGTTTATGTGCCGTAGCCGAGGATAATGCTGTGCCGGAAAATCCTCCCGTGTATATAATTGGTACTGATGTACCAATACCGGGTGGCGCAAAAGAAAATCTTGAAAATATCAGGATAACACCGGTCACAGAAGTAGAAGAAACAATTGAAGTCACACAAAAGGCCTTTTATAAACGCGGTCTGGAAAAGGCATGGGAGCGGGTCATCGCGGTCGTTGTGCAACCCGGGGTTGAATATGGAGATGCGATTGTTATGGAGTATGAACGGGAAAAAGCAGCAGAACTCGTAGCATATATTCAGGACCGGGATGATTTGGTATATGAAGCACATTCAACAGATTATCAGTCACGTCTTGCTTTGCGGCAAATGGTGGAAGACAAATTCGCAATATTAAAAGTAGGACCATGGTTAACTTTTGCTCTGCGTGAAACCTTATTTGCTCTGGCAATGATTGAAAAGGAATTATTTACAGGACAAAAAAGTACCCGGACATCTGAGTTAATAGAAACGATTGAGAAACAAATGACGGCAAATCCGAAATACTGGCAAGCACATTATCATGGAAATGATAATGATAAGAGATTAGCCAGGAATTTCAGCTATAGCGACCGGATTCGCTATTACTGGCCGGACCCGCAGGTTTCAGGCAGTTTGAAAAAAATGCTGTTGAATCTTGAATCGCAACACATTCCGCTCAATCTGTTGAGTCAGTTTTTACCGTTGCAGTATCAAGCAATTATCGAAAACCGGATAGAAAATAATGTTCATGAACTAATATATTTTGGAATTGGCAGAATACTCGATAAATATTCATATGCTATCGGCGAGATTAATTAGGAACTCTATATATTAAAGGAGGTATTTGTGAAAACCAGGCCCTGGCTGATTTATGCAATTATTACCACTGTATTCTGGGGAGTATGGGGAGCTCTTATTGAAGTTCATAGGGATGTCACGATATCCGTATGGATCAGATGAATCATACCCCAAAGACGAAGATCACCAATTGTATTTAAAAAAATATCATACCAGAAAAGTTACTAAGGCCAAATTACGTGAACTAAAATTATTGAACTTAACCAGTTTTTTGCTGAGTTAAGTATACAATCAATTAATTTATAAGCCTAATCT
>CAYULK010000328.1:0-2390 GCA_964445625.1 uncultured Calditrichota bacterium | reverse complement strand
TCCTGATAATGATGTATCAGCCAGGCAGCTGATATAGTTGAATTCATTTTTTTCTTGTAATGCATACTTCAGGTTTTGAAACACGGTAATGGCTTCTGTCGGCGAAAAATATGTATCCGCCTTATTATTGATATCCGGACTTTCAATATCGCGGGTAGTGAACGGATTTGTACACCCGAATATCATGATAAAACCTAAAAGAACGGGATAGCTTTTTATTGACATAAATCTCTATGAAATATAAATTTATTAACCTGTCAAACTACCAATATAATGCTGGAAAATCAACAGCAAATTCCGGCAAAAGATGTTACGTTTTTATCAATATTATGACTTGTACACGTTTCATTTAACCAATATATTTATAATTTTATGGAAATGAGGTCCTGTCGTGCATGTTCAGAAAGAGATAGAAGATTTACGCAAGGAGATTCAATATCATGATTTCCAATATTATGTATCGGCACAGCCTGAAATTTCAGACTATGAATATGATCAATTATACAAGAGACTGAGCCAGCTGGAATCTGAATATCCGCAGTTTATTACACAAGATTCTCCAACGCAACGGGTCAGCGGGGAAGCGACAAAGGAATTTCCCTCTGTCCGTCATCGCTCACCAATGCTCTCGCTTGCAAATACGTATTCGGAAGCAGAGTTGATTGATTTTGACCGGAGAATCCGCGAAATGCTGGATACGGACGAAAGGTATGAGTATGTAACCGAACTGAAAATTGACGGTCTTGCCATCAGTCTGGTCTATGAAAACGGAATATTAATGCGGGGTGTGACCCGTGGCGATGGTATTACCGGCGATGATGTCACGGTAAATCTAAAAACGATTCGCAGTATCCCGCTTAAATCATATAATTCTGCTGATTTACCGGCGGTATTTGAGGTGCGGGGTGAAGTATATTTTTCTATAGAAGCCTTTGACCGGGTTAATGCCCTGAGAGAAGAGTCGGGTGAGCCGTTATTCGCCAATCCAAGAAATTCTGCTGCCGGAACTCTGAAAATGCAGGATGCCCGTATTGTTGCCGGCCGCGGGTTGAGCATATTTTGTTATCAGATGATCGATCTTTCCAATCCGGATAAGGTTCAGGAGCATTGGAAAAATCTGGAACAACTTAGAAAAAACAAGTTTCCTGTGAATGAACACACAGAAATCTGCAGGGATATCGAACAGGTTCTGGTCTATTGCCAAAAATGGGAACAAAAACGCGGTTCACTACCGTATGAAATAGACGGAGTGGTTATCAAAATAAATCGCTCCGATCAGCAAAGGAGACTGGGCAAAACTGCAAAAAGTCCACGCTGGGCAATTGCTTATAAGTTCAAACCCAGTAGTGTTCAGACCAGGATTGAGAAGATTGTCTGGCAGGTAGGACGAACCGGTGCTGTAACTCCGGTAGCCGAATTGCAACCGGTTTTATTGGCCGGGACTACTGTCTCCCGGGCAACATTGCACAATCCCGAAGAAATAGAGCGGAAGGATATCCGGGAAGGAGACTGGGTACAAATTGTCAAAGGCGGCGATATCATACCCAAGGTTATTGAGGTAATCAGGGAGAAAAGGGATAAAGAATCAGTTCCGTGTATCATTCCGGAATTTTGTCACGAATGTCAGACCAGATTAAAAAGATCAACGGAAGAAGCGGCTTTACGCTGTGAAAATTATTATTGTCCGGCACAGATTATGCGCCGAATTGAACATTTTACCAGCCGTACCGCCATGGATATTGAGGGCCTGGGACCGGCAATTGTGAAACTATTGGTTGAAAAAAACCTGATTTGCGATTACGGGGATCTTTATAGTCTGATAGAAGAGAAGATTATACTTTTGGAGGGCATGGGTGCACTCAGTGCCGGGAAACTGCTTGCCGGAATAGAAAAGAGTAAAACACAAACGCTGGACCGGCTCATATTTGCAATAGGGATACCCTTCATCGGGGTTACGGCCGCCCGGACACTGGCAGATGTCTATGGTGACCTGGATAAATTGATCGGGGCAGACGAAGCGGCTTTAGAAGAAATTGAAGGCATCGGCCCCAAAATGGCGCAAAGTATACTCCGCTTTTTTCGAAATGATATAAATAATGAGATCATTGACAAACTACGTTTGGCCGGTGTTAACTTTCAGTATATAAGGGACGGAGATTCAATAAAGCTGGCCGGTAAAATATTCGTTATAACCGGAACACTACCATCTTTAAGTCGTGATGAAGCAAAAAACCGAATTCTTAACAATGGCGGCAAGGTTTCATCAACTGTGTCGCTTAAGACCAGTTATCTGTTAGCAGGTGAAAAGGCGGGAAGCAAACTGGCGAAAGCAAAAAAATTAAATTTACCAATTATTGATGAAAATGAATTTTTTAATCTGCTTAATGATC
>CAYULK010000327.1:0-2414 GCA_964445625.1 uncultured Calditrichota bacterium | reverse complement strand
ATCCCGTTGGGATTATCATGTCAAAAAAATCATTTTTAGGATGCCAAATCAGAGGCATTATTAAGCTCTGGGAAATTATTCTTTCGATTTTGATATTTCGGATTTTACATAAGAGTTATCAGCAAACTGCAGTTGATATAAAAATTTGTATCTTTCGGATCTTTGTAATAATTCTTTATGACTGCCGATATCGATAATCTTGCCTTTTTCCATCACAACGATGTGATCTGATTTAATGATTGATGACAGGCGATGGGCCACAATCAGGACGGTCCGGTCTTTCATAAGATTATCGATAGCCTCTTGGATCAGGCGCTCTGACTCGGAATCGAGTGATGATGTCGCTTCGTCAAATATCAGAATCGGGGGATTCTTTAAGATCGCCCGGGCAATCGAAATTCGTTGCCGCTGACCACCGGAGAGCCGCATACCACGTTCCCCGATCATGGTATCAAAACCAGCCGGTAATTCCATTACAAAATCATAGGCATTGGCCAGACGGGCCGCATTTTCAATATTGGTACGTGAATATTCTTTTAAACCATAGGCAATATTATTGGCGATGGTATCATTAAACAGAATAACTTCCTGCGTGACAATGCCCATCAATTTTCGCAAACCTGACATTTTTATATCACGGATATCCGATTCATCGATTAATATACTCCCTTTACCGACATCGTAAAAACGTGGTAACAGGTTCACCAGTGTGGTTTTACCGGCACCGCTGCCGCCGACAAATGCTACTTTCTTGTTCTTTTGGATTTCCAGATTTATGTCCTGCAATACTTCGCCATCATTTTCAGAATATTGAAAAGTGACATTTTTATAGGTGATTTTATTTATAAAAGAATCTTTTATAATCGCATCCGGTTTATCTGTAATGTTTGATTCAGTATCCAGAATCGTAAAAATACGGTTTCCCGCTGCTAATGATACCTGGATGTCGTTGTTCAACTGCCCCAGGGCTTTGATCGGTGACATGATAGAAAACAAGACAGCCAGAAAACGGATAAAATCCTCGGCGCTGACCAGCTGACCTTCCAGTACCAGGCTTCCACCAAACCAGAGTACCAGCACCATGATCCCGATGCCCAGTGTTTCAGAAAGTGGTGAACCCAGACGATTTAAACGTAATTGCCTGACTACCGCTCTAAAATGTACATTGGTTTTTTCCATGAATTTGTTGTTTTCATATTTCTCCATGGAAAATGCTTTAACCACTTTGATACCCGAAAAGGTTTCCTGTAACACAGTTGTTATGTCGGCTATTTTTTCCTGTACCCGTTTACTACGTCGTTTAATGATCCGTCCGATTTTAGCGATCATAAATCCGGTAACCGGAAAAATAAGCAATGCCACCAAAGTTAGCTGCCAGCTGATACTGATCAGAATGGCGAAGAAAATGATTACTACGAGAGGTTCGCGAATAATCTTGGTAAAATTTTGGTTCAGAGTAACGCTGAGTGTATTTATGTCATTGGTAATCCGCGACATTAAATTACCTATTTGATATTTGCTGAAAAAACTAAGCGGTTGCCAGATAATATGTTTGTAAGTATCATCACGCATGTCCTTGACCGCCCTCTGCTCGATGAATGTCACAAACCAGGCTTCAATAAAGGCGAATGTATTTTTTAGGAAGAAAGTGAAGAAGATCATAAAGCAGAGCAATTTTAATGTTTCAATTTTATCTGATCTGCGAAACAGGTGATCAATCTTAGATTTAAGCCACTCATTGAGATTGAGGGAACTGATCTCCTCATCCTGTGGCTCATCCGCGATACTTTGCTCAATCTGTGTTTCCTGCGAGTCAAAAAGGGTACTGACAAAGGGGGCGATCATCCAGATTGACAATGCGTTAAAAATGACAAACAGAAAATTGAATATCAATATGGCTATAATGTACCGGGTATACGGTTTCAGATATGATAAAATTCGAAAATATTGTTGCAGGTCGCTGTCTGGATTTTTATTCACACTATTTCCTAAATCTTTTTTCCGGTTTAAGCATATAATTTATGAAAAATGCATTTAAAATAAAACCATAGAGAATAAACAATAGGCAATAAGCGATTGGCAATCTATCGAGTTTGGAGTTTGTCCGAAGGACTCCTTCGGATGAATGAAAATTTTGGGAATATCGGAGGGATCCTCCTGTTGTTCAGGCACTGACCAAATTAACCAGAATAATTTACAACAGAGTATAACTCATATGTAAAAAGGTAAAAGTTTTAAGAAAAAAGTAGTGCTGACCATTCTGAGATCTTTTTGCCTGGAGCACAAAGATCCTTACAGGATAAAACAGGTAAAATTGTGATTTGTTTGCAGCCCTGTGCTGCAATATGCTATTATAGCCAAAAACTTTGTTATTTCCAACGGATCGCCTGGGAGATTAGCAAAACTTTTACTCT
>CAYULK010000326.1:0-2415 GCA_964445625.1 uncultured Calditrichota bacterium | reverse complement strand
CATCTGAGGGACAATTTTATAGGCCACCTGCATATTTTCACCATAAGCGACAATACGCAATATTTCATCCCGGGACCTTTCATTTATCGCAATAATGATTTCCTCAATTCTATACTTTCTGATTAGTTCGGGAATCTCGGTGTATCCGCCCAAATAGCTCAATCTCTCAAAATCATGATCCGGTTTTTCTTTTGCGACCACACCGATAATATTATAGAGCAGATGTGGATTTTTAACAATATCTCTGACAATTTTGCGCGCATTACGACTGGTACCCACCAGGAGTGTATTATGCGGAGCATATTCAAGTATCAAAAAATGCTTTTCTATTAAAATTAGAATAAGGCGGCCACCATTGACAAAAATCATTAATATGACAGCGTAGAATAGTATAGTGAGTCTTGAAGAACTAAAGATGTTCTCCGGATCCAGCGTTATCAGATAAATTAGCAAAGTGGCAAAAAAAATCACCTTGATTATCCGCATGAGCAAATCAAACCGCGAGACATCCCAGCTAAAACTGTAAAGACCATTTAGAGCAAAGAGGATAATAAAATATAGTGATAAAACTGCATATACTGCCGATCCTAAATAAAATTCCGGAGTTAATACAGTAATTTTATCATAAAAACCTGAGTAAAATCTAAACCAATAAGTAACAGCAAGTGCTAGATTCAAGGCAAGCAAATCTGTCATTAACAGAAAAAATTTATGCCAGAATCTCCGCATCAGTAATGGTGCTTTTTCACGGCTAACCCGAATAATCGAATCATCTCCCAGATATGTTTTTCTTTTTTGTGCCTCAAGGTAACCCAATCGAACCAGACTTAATATCGCAACTAATAATACGATTATGAGCAGAGTTGATCCGGATACCATCTCATCTTTGGCTATGACATAAGCCGTCAGACCAAAAAGCATACATGTCAGATAAATAATATACACTGCTTGTTTTTGGGATAGGCCTAAAAAGATCAGACGATGATGCAAATGATCCTTATCGGCATGAAAGGGATGCCGGCCACGGTTTAATCTCCTGACGAAAGCGAGGGCAGAATCTCCCAGTGGTAGTGCAAGGGCCACAACAGGCACCAGCAATGCAACATTTCCATCAGATCTTTGCAGACCTTGTAGCGATATTGCCGCTATCATAAATCCGATAAACAATGCACCGGTATCTCCCATGAATATTTTCGCAGGATGCAGGTTATATCTGAGAAACCCGGCAATACCGGCGATCATGATCAAACATAATATCATTGTAAATAAATCAGACTGCTGTGCAGAAAGGATTGTAAATACAAGTAATACGATTACGGAGACACCCCCGGCCAATCCGTCTAAACCATCCAGAAGATTAATCGCATTTGTTACCCATATCAGCCAAAAAAAAGTGACCGGCACTGCCAATATCCCGAGCTGAATGGGAGCACCAAAAGGATTTATCACTATCTCCAGCCGGCAGCCAAACAGGATAACGATTCCGGCAGCAAAAATCTGTGCCACAAATTTCTGTTGAGCAGAAAGCCCCCTGGTGTCGTCAAGAATACCGGTAAAGAACATTAAAATAGCACCAATGGCAATACCGACATAATGCAGAGAGATCTCCTGCCAGAAAAATTCTTGCCAAAGAAGTGAAATAAGTAAGCCGAGACCTACTCCGAAGACTATTCCCACACCGCCCAGGCTTGGGACAAAACCGATATGTATTTTTCTGCTATCCGGCAATGATCCGATTTTAAATCGGGTAGCAATGGAGATAGTTTGCCGTGTTACTATAACTGAGACAACCATTGCCAGAATAAAGATGAGAAGACTAACGGAGATGATCTGAATTGACATAATTTCTCAGTATACCATCGTTATATGAATAACGTATTTAAAATAGATAAATCGTCATATTTTAATACAATCTGATTTATTTTCAAATTTTAATTCGTTTAAAAGTGGTAATAGGGGCCTGGCGGGGAAAAAGGTTTTCTGGATAGTACTTTATATATCTATTCAATATCAATTCAACACGTCTGCAATTATTTGTTTAATTTGTTCATTATTCCAACCATTCTTGAATGCTGACTCAAAATCAGACAATAAGTGGTTAATATTCTCCAGTGTATATTTTGTTGATGAATTTGCCACATATACTCGTTCATGTGTCGTTTTATTCGTGCCTTCTTCTGCTGTCAGAATTTCTTCAAATATTTTCTCTCCGGGTCTGATGCCGGTATATGTTATTTCTATATCCCTGCCCGGCTCCATATTGTGCAATTTTATAAGTTCTTCTGCAATTTTCCTGATTAAAATAGGCTCACCCATATCGAGGACCATGACTTCGCCACCTTTTCCAATTAATCCTGCCTGCAGAACAAGTGTAACCGCCTCAGGGATAGTCATGAAGTATCTTTTCATGTCTTC
>CAYULK010000325.1:0-2431 GCA_964445625.1 uncultured Calditrichota bacterium | reverse complement strand
CCAGGCGATCCGTTGGAAATAACAAAGTTTTTGGCTATAATAGCATAACGCAGCACAGGGCTGCAATCAAATCGTAAATTAATAATCCGCGACAATCAGCCCGATCTGTGTCATACGCGTGCCATACGGATTTACTACTAAGAGGATTCCTTTAAAACAGCCAGTTGCCTCTTACTGTCAATATATTCAGGCAGTTTCTGATCTGCTCTCTGCCAAATTTCGAGAAACCTGGAATATTGTTCTATGGCCTTTTCTGTTTCCCCGGTTTCCTGATATAATTTTGCCAGTTTATAGTGATATTTGGGATTTATTATACGGCGTTCGCGCTTAAACGGATCAGTCTCCAGCAGGTATTCGTATTCTTTTATTGCCGGCCCGGTCATTCCCTTCTTTACATAGGCCTGCGCCAGGAAATCCTGCGTCAGGGGGAAATTATAATCCAGATAGTTGCGATTAAATGCGAACGGCCGGTCCAGGGTAATTTTCATATTTTTCAGCTGCAGCGCTTTTTTGAGCGAATCTTCACTTATTAATAAATTGGTGTAGAGAAAATTTTGACACCATAAATGTCTTTCTTTAGCGATTGGTGTTAAATCCGGAAAAAGCGTGTCCATCTCCTGCAATTTTATGCGGGCGGAATCTGTTTTCATTTGCAACAGGTAAATCAATCCCAGTCTGAAGGCAAAGTCCGCTTTGTGATTAGGCAGGTACTGAGGACTTTGTTCAACCTGGTAATTATAACACAGTGTAAATGATTTTTTGGCTTGCTCCTGATCACCCAGATCCATAGCCAACCAGGCTCTGAAATAATGAGAAAATGCGACACCCCATCTGAAATTGGAATTTGCGGCAGTATTTTTTGTATCATCTATTTTCCTGAAGGCCAATTGATGATTACCTGCCTGATAGAGAAACAATCCCTGATACAGATTTCCCAAAATCAACCGGGCCGGTATCTTTATATTTGCTACATATTTTTCTTCCCATGATATGGCCGCCAGATAATCCTCCCGGATAGCATACAACCAGCCAAGGCGACTTTCAGAGCCAAAATCGGGTTTGACTTCCAATGCTTCCTTATATTTGTCTATCGCCTTTTCAATTCTACCTGTTCTGATATAATATTCGGCCATTGAATCGTATGGATTTGCATCTCCGGGAACCAGGTCAGAATAGCGTTTAAGGCATTCATCGGCTTTATCAAATTGCTTCATATCGCCATACAGGTATGCCAGTCTGTTATATATTTCGGCATAATTCGGATCGAGTTCCAGGGCACGATTAAACCCGGCTATCGCCCTGGTATATTCTTTGTGGTCGCGGTAATACCAGCCAAGATCCATAAAGACATATTTTTCCTTAGGAAATCTATCGGCCATTTGTTCCAGAATGCGCAGCCTTTTTTCGGGGTTTTTTTCGATATAGTTGGCATATGAGGCATTGATAAACATACGGTCTTTTGCACCAACACCTTTTGCGAATATTTTTGCTTTTTCTATGGAAGCATCCCTTTCTTCGTACTGGCGTAATGCATTGTTTACCCGTGCAAGATAGAGATGTGCCAGTGCAAAGGTAGAATCCAACTGTATGGCCTTTGTTAGAAATTCTTCAGCGTCCTCATAGTATAATTTTCCATAAGCATCGCGACCGCGAATAAAATTATGATATGATTCCATGGATTTCGTAGTGACATCGGATATTTTTAATTCCGTTTTTTTTGTCCTGGTTTCGGCAATATTAATACCGCGCGAAATTCCCCGGCTTAACTCATCAATCTGATTCTGCAGAATACTGCCGACACCTTCTCCCTTAGCACTCGCGCTATTAAGCAGCAGTTTGCTGTGCACATCCAGAATTTTCACATCCGTGGCAAATACATCTCCGGCTTTGACAAAACTTCCCAGGACAATAGCTTCAACACCTTCCATGCGGCAGATCTCAAAGCCAATCTCACGATCGATAATGTTGTTTGCAGTCGACTTTCCCATTTGCTTCAGTAAATCCTGGATCCGTTCCCACGTGATCACTCTGATATATTTAGATTGCTCCAGATTTGTGATCAGTAAATTGGGGATAGCTTCCTGCAGATAATCATATTTTGCTTCACCGGTCTGGTTTTTAAAGCTGATCACAACAATTGGTTTGGGATCGGCAATTGCAATTTCTTCATCAATAAACGGTTTTAGAAAAATATAGGCAATGATAATTACAAAAAGCGTAGCAAACGGAATAATATACTTTTTACGCGGTTTTTTCATTGTTTTGACCGGCAGAACTGATGACGTTTGCAATCCGGACGTAGAATCTGATACCTTGCGCAGACTCTTCAGATCAACCAGCAGGTCAGCCACGTGCTGATAGCGTTCGTCAGGATCCTTATTTAATGTTTTATTGATAATCCGTTCCAGTTCCGGCGGTACACCGGTGCGCA
>CAYULK010000324.1:0-2441 GCA_964445625.1 uncultured Calditrichota bacterium | reverse complement strand
TTGGGGCGGCGAATTCCAGATTTTAAAAGATCATACATCCATGGTAACACAATTAAATATTGGATCGTTGATCTTTGAAGTTGATGGGAAACATAAGATTATGGCGACAAGCGGTGGTTATCTGGAGGTCCAAAAAAACAACATCAGCATTATTGCCGAGACGGCTGAATGGGCTGAGGAAATTCAAGTTGACAGGGCGCGTGAGGCTGAACAAAGGGCTCATGAACGTCTCAAAGGTCATGATGGGGACATAGATGTGGACAGAGCGAAACTAGCTCTGACCAGGGCACTGAACCGAATTAAAATTGCTTCATAAATATATTATACCTTCTTATAAAATTGTTCTAAGGAATTGAAAATTAAGAAGTGATGAGGGATAAATTTTAGTATTTTCTCTTGCTTAATTAGCTGAAAAGTTTAAATTATTAAAAATTATATAAATCAAAGGGTCACTTTAGTAATTAGGTAGAAAATAATGAGAATAAAAGCCCTTTTGAAACTTTGTATTTTTTTCCTGTTTATCATCAGCTCCTCGGCTCTATTGGCCCAAAGTGAAAATCTTTCAGACGAACAATTTGAAATAGCACTGAGAGAATTCGTGAATGCTAATTTAGTGGAATTTGGCGCTGATGTCATTTCGCAAGAACGATTCCTTGTGGAACAGATGCGCCTGATTAATTTCGAAATTCAGGCCAGATATAAAAATCTGGGTCAGATGAGAAATGAATATTTCGCCGGACTGCAGGTACGCCTGGAAGAAATACGATCTCTAAAAAGCCGGATGCAGGGTAATAGTTCCCAAAGTCTGTTGGCTTTTATCGATCAACTGGAAACAAGAATCGAACAGACTATCGATGAGGGCCGTATCAATTACCGCCGTCAGAAAGTATTCGAAGACGGACTGCAACTTCTCTATATAGCCGAGCAAATGGGGAACCTGGATACCGGGGCACGGCTGGACAGTGATCCGCAAATGGCTCAAAAACTGGCGACATCTCAACAAAAACTTCAGAGCTCATTTGGTGATAGAGAAGATTTTATGACACGAATCGAATCTGCTTCCAATGTGACAATTTTTGATCTGTTTCAAGAATGGAAATTAACGAATACCCTGGCATATGAAGCACGCTGGACGGATGTTCAAATAATAAAGAACAAGCTCATCCGGACTGGTATGGCAAGTGATAAAGACCGCATGTTTAAACAGGAGTTACGATCCGCTATCCTGTCTTATAATTTCCGCTATTTTGATCTTGCTGACCGCATGTTTGAGGAAATTATCAGTCGGTATGATTATCTGTCGTCACTGGATGATATTTATTATTATCGTGGTGAATCTAATTATAACCTTGGTCGCTATGAAATTGCGCGAGATATTTATCTTAAACAGGTGGAAATATATCCTACTTCATCATATGTAGCTCCAGCCTATACAAAATTAATTAAAATTTCCGGACATCTGGTAGATCATCAGAATGTCGCTGATTATTTTCAGCAATATCAGAAATATGCCACAACTGCTGATCCCGATTTTGATGAAAATCGTTTTGTGACAGCGCGCTCATTGATTGCTATCAGCCGTTATGAGGACGCCGTCAGTTTACTTTCAGAAATCTCAGAATCCTCGGAATTCTATATAGATGGCCAATATATGCTGGCCCAGGCTTATGTCGGTTCCGAAAATTTGGACGATGCGGTTCGTGTATTGCAAGCCATTCTTGATAGCTATAATCTGGATCCCCAATATCATTTTATGCTGAAAATGAAAATTGGGTATCTGATGTATGAAAAAGGTGATTATTTTCAGGCTATAAATTATTTTAACGATATCGGAAGTAATTTTTCCTTATATGATCGCGTACTGATTGGTTATGCCTGGACATATTATTTAATAGAACTGCATAAGCCGGAAAATCAGTTGAAGGATTTTATTTATGCTAAAAAATATATACAAATATTGCTGGATGAATATTATGCATCGGATTATGTCCTCGAAGCAAAAAGTCTGTTAGGTTATATTTTGCAGGTAGAAGAGGATGCAGATAATGCAATTAAAGAATTTGATGATGTGTTCCGTGCCAGATATACAAAAGAACAATCTGACCAAAATCTGGTTGTTAGGGAAAATGTCAGAGCTCAGATGGGGATTGCAGTTTCTGATAGAAATGATGCACTGGCAGCATATAACCGGAATGATTTTATCATTGCCCAGGGAAGATATTCCACCTTGCAGGATTCACTCCTGCAGCTTTCGTACAGCGATCTTAGTGCCAGTAGCGGCGCAGCTTTCAGTGAAATAAGAAAAATACAGATGCAAATTGATGAATTGGAAAGATTAAAGGGTGTAGCCCGGCAGAAAAATGATGAATATATGATTATTCGCATTGAGGAATTACAGGAAAAATTACGGGATACCATTTCGGATAATTTTCCGGAGCAAC
>CAYULK010000323.1:0-2491 GCA_964445625.1 uncultured Calditrichota bacterium | reverse complement strand
GAAATAGAAATTCCGGTTGAAAATGTAAAATTATGGTCTCCCGATACTCCTTTTCTATATGAGGCAGTGATTGAAGTTACGACGCAAGGTGAAAAATCCGACAAAGTAGTTGATACTTTCGGCATGCGTGATTTCGGAACCAATGGCAAACGTTTTGAGCTCAACGGAAATGAGATTGTGCTGTTAGGTTCGAATATTACTTTATCCCGGTTTATGAGTGATCCTGACCGTGCGGGTTTACTATGGGATAAAGAATGGGTAAAAAAATTCTTCATTAATATTCCTAAGACACTTCGCTGGAATTCATTTCGTATATGTATAGGTCTGGCACCTGATTTCTGGTATGATCTTGCAGACGAATATGGAATCATGCTTCAGAATGAATGGCCAATGTGGAAGAACAGAGGCTGGGATAAGCAGATTGAGAAAGAATTTACCGACTGGGTCTGGGCAGATGGGAGCCATCCGAGTATTGTCATTTGGGATGCGATGAACGAATCGCGGCATCAGTATATTGGCAATGTGGTTATTCCCCGGTTGAAAAAACTCGATCCGACAAGGATATGGGATGCCGGTTATATGAATGAGAGAGATATGTCATTAAATGAAATGGATGAACCGCATTATTATCCGCTATTGTTTTCGCAGCGAAAGGATAAAGAAAAGGTGAGAAAAAAACGTTTGAATTATCGTTTCGGCAAACTTTTTTACCAGGACGATTATCTTGAAAGATCACGATATGCCCCGGTTCCTCAATTGATCAATGAATATGCATGGATGTGGCTGAACCGGGATGGGACACCGGCGTTCATCTCAAAAGGAAGAACCGATCCGGATGACAAACTTCCTCAAAAACACTATTTCAAACCCCTAAATGACTGGATTAACGAAAGTGACAGAACAGTTGGACTTTTCGAGTATTTTTTAGGACCCGATGCAAATGCGAAACAACTTTGGAACTTCCAGGCGTATTACATCCAGCTTCAGACAGAGGCGCTGCGCTCCAGACGCTATATTGCCGGTGTGATGAGTTTCTGTTATCTGACATTCAATAAAGGATATACGGGGGATTGGTTTTTAGAGCCGGTAAAAGACCTCATTCCCAGTTCAACACTTAAATGGCAATTCCATTGTTTTTCTCCATTCGCTGTTTTTATTGATGCAGAAGATGGACGCTATTTAAAAAATCCAAAAATACTCACACCGGGAAAAAATTATGTATTCAAACTCTTTGGAATTAATGACACCTCTTCTGATCAGAAAGGTGCAGTGTCCTTAAAACTGATTGATATAGACGGTAATGTCGTGAATGAAGAATCTTTTGATGTACAAATCGCATCTCATTTTGAAAAAAACATGGCAGTTAATATTGCTTTACCTGAAAAAACCGGTGGATATTTACTGATATCGGAATTGACAGATTCTAATAATATAACGCAAATCAGCAGGCGGTATATCAGAGTGGGTGATATGGAAAAAAACGTTATTTTTCCCGATTATGAGATTGAAGTCCCCGGGTTGTGAACATATAGAGAACATAGGATCTTTAAGAAAAAATTCAGGGAAGAATCAGGTTCTAATTTAAAGGAAATCCGCAGATGAGTAAACCCCAAAAATATGCAAGTCAGTTGATGATATTCATTTGGTTTTTCATACCATTGACAAACGCCATAAATGCCGATGAGTTGCCGGAAAAGTTAAAATGGGCACACTCTGCAATTGTATTCATCGAAGGAGATAAAATTTATGCTGAGGATAGATATGGCAAAATACTAAGGGAAGCAATTGTGGGTATTGATGACGTTGATGTAATTCAAGCAGCAATAGATCATGCGGTGCCGGCTGGTCATTTAGTAATTACTGAAGGAAAATATGTTTTAAATAAATCTTTAGTAATTCGGAACAATATAAAAATTAGTGGTGAAGGACGGGGAACAATCATTGTTCCACCTCTTGATGATTATGCCCTCAAAATAAAAAAAGGAGAAAAAGAAATATTTCCCCGTCCGTATCATGAACCATTAAATCCATTATATGCGGTGATTATCCGTGATTTGACCATTGATGGAGAGCGGAAGAATTTACCACACAGCGGGAAGGGACTGTTTCTTAAAAATTTTTGGAATTCCAGTTTTGAGAACCTCTGGATACAAAATACCGGAAATGCAATATATCTTCAGAGTATTCGTGAAAGCGATTTTAACAATATCTATCTTATTAACAATGGTAATGAAGATAACAATGAACCTGGCATTTTTATTACAGGGGGCAATAATTTACACTTTCGCAGCCTTTATGTTGTTTACCAAAACTATATCGGATTAGATATAGTGAAAGGAAAACTAATATTCATAACCCAGTCGTTTTTTCATGGCTGGCTGGAACCTCATATCCCCGCTAAATATCCTCATATTCAGGTGACAGATTCTAATCTGGACAGGTTCAAAGAAGGTAGATTGAAATCAGATATTGTTATCGAGAATAGCAGGAT
>CAYULK010000322.1:0-2492 GCA_964445625.1 uncultured Calditrichota bacterium | reverse complement strand
GACCCGGTTTGTTCGTAAGAGCTGGTGCTCGAGCAATTGAAAATAAAAAACGGTATCATGTAAATTCGTGTTATCTGTTACTGGTTTTATAAGTACACCATAAGGAATCATTAAGGAGTAATGACAATGAGTGATAGCTATAATCCTGAAAATCTCATCGGCTACGATGTGGATGATACAAAGTACGCCGGTGCAAGGTCGGTTGTTGAGAAAGAGCTGGAACATCTACAGAACCGGCGTGACACTGACCCGGATAATTTAAATGGTTTAGCACTTTCCGGTGGTGGCATAAGATCAGCCAGTTTTTGTCTGGGGGTGGTGCAGGCACTATGTAAACAGGGCAAGCTGAGTAAATTTGATTATATGTCGACCGTATCGGGTGGCAGTTATCTGGGCGGTTCATTGTCCTGGTTATGGTTGAATAAATGGCGCGAAGGCACCGACTGTGACAGAAGATTTGGTACCGGGCCGGATAACTTTCCTTATGGCACCGACTGTCGACATTCGAATAAAAATGCCGCGCTGGATAAAGAGCAGGCGGCACTCATGCGTCATCTGCGGCAGAATGGAAATTACCTGGCGCCCGGAAATGGGATAACGGCACTTTCATTTATATCGGTAATATTGCGTAGTATCACTATGGGATTTATTACCTTGATAGTGCTCGCCAGCCTGTTTTTTCATCTATTGCATTTCACACCGATATTTAATCCTGGCTGCCTGTTTCATACCGTTGCTATGGAGGTAGGTATAGCCGGTATGGTTCTCTATATACTGGCATTATCAAGTTATGGTTATCTGGCGATTTATCATCAGGGTGATTCCACCAGTGCTTATCTATGGCGACGACGATGGGAGGTCGGTATCAAGTTCGTGTTGATCTTTTCTGTTGTTATTTTACTGGTGGCAATCGTCGCTGAGATAACCGAATATCTGGAAGGTCAATTGCAAACCACGGGTGGCCTGTCCGCAGTATTCGGTGCTCTGTTGGCCTGGTTCAGTCAGAAATCATCTAAAAAAAGTTTACTTAAGATCATACCCATGTCATTACTGGTTTACATCGGTGTCCTGCTAATGTTTATCGGTCTGTTTGTGCTGTCAGATATATTAGCGAATGTATTTATAAAACTGGAATATCCGATAGCGGGAGTGTCAGCAGGTCTTGTAATAAATCTGGTATTGGTCGCTTTTGTTTTGTTGTCGGCCTACCTTATTCCTATCAATAAAGTGTCTATCCATCGCTACTACCGGGACCGCCTGATGGAAACGTTTGATCCTGATGCCTGCGACATACTCAAAGACAAAGACACACATGTTGCTATTAAAGCCAATAGCACTAGTCTTCATGATTGCCTGCCGGATAAAGACAATGATATGCCTTATCATATTATTAACAGCAATATTATCCTGGTGGAATCAACCATCGCCAAATTCAGGAGCAGGGGCGGGGATAACTTTATATTAAGCCCGTTATACTCTGGTTCAAATGCTACCGGTTGGCTGCATAGCAGTCAGTTTGCCGCTGATACAATTACCCTGCCGACAGCTGTTGCTATTTCTGGCGCTGCTGCGAATTCAGATTCCGGTATAGCGGGTGAAGGGCCAACGATGAACCCTTTTCTTTCTGCCTTAATGTCTATTTTTAACCTAAGACTGGGATATTGGACGGTTAATCCGGATACGAACATTCAGCCGGATCAGGGCATCAATCCTAACTTTTTAAAGCCGGGTTTCAGGGGTACGTTAAGCCCTAGTCACCTCAATGAAAAAGCAGATTTTATACAGTTGTCTGATGGCGGACATTTTGAAAACCTGGGGATGTATGAGCTTCTACGACGTCATTGCCGTTTGATCGTTTGCTGTGATGCAGAAGAAGATAAAGATTTTGTATTCGCCAGTCTGTCCAACATTATCGAAAAAGCCCGTGTGGATTTCGGTGTGAAAATTGAAATATCTGCGGCTGATCTTGAATTGTTAAAATACAAACAGAAAAAAAATGGCGATATCAAATTTGCCAAACAGGGATATCTGGTGGCGGATATTATTTATCCGCATGGTGAGCCTAACGGAAAACTGGTTTATATAAAAACAACCTTACCAAAAAATTTACCGGCTGATGTAATCGGTTATAGGAATACCCACAAAACATTTCCGGACGAAACCACGGCTGACCAGTTCTTTGATGAAAAACAAATGGAGGCTTATCGTATGCTTGGTATGCATATAGGTGAGTCGCTGGAAAATGATAGCCGTATAACATGGTAGATAAAAAATCATGAATAAACCGGGTCATAGTTTCCTTAAAGATCATTTTCCGGATTACGCGGCGCCAGTCCGACCTACGGTGTAAAGCATGACGCATCTTATGCAGCTACGCGCCAGATTTTTGTAGGTCTGGTTAGCGCAGCGTAAGCCCACAATATCACGAACTAAACATCTCTAGGGATGGTAATAGTCAGCACACCCTTGCCGATCTTTGTTTTAAGGCCAGC
>CAYULK010000321.1:0-2493 GCA_964445625.1 uncultured Calditrichota bacterium | reverse complement strand
AATTTATATATTTTTAGTGGCCTTTCGTGTATTTGGTGGGCTGAACTATTACGATAATTTTAGATAGGTCAACAATTGTGCGATATGTATATTGGCAATTGTCTCCACAGCTTTTATTTCAACAATAACTTTATTATTTATAAATCCACCCTATATCCCACATCCATTCTGATATCCCCATAAATCAGTGATAATGGTTTTTGCTTATTCAGAGATAAGTCAAATTTATCAAGCTCATAATACAAACATTTTTCATATGCAGACTCTAACAATCCCGGGCCTAGCTTTTTATGCACTTTTAAAGCACAATCAAATACAATCTTTGAAATTGCATTTTCATCCATTTAAATTCCCAGTGACCTCAATCCAAAACTTAGTTTATTCTTTGCGTCTTTGCGGTTAAAATGTTTTTTAAAACCCTCAATACAACCACATTTGGCGATCAAGTGTGCGATATTGAATCGCCTCAGCAATATGCTCGGATTTGATTTGCGGTGAATCTGAAAGATCGGCAATGGTCCGCGACACTTTTAATATCCGGTCATATGCTCTGGCACTAAGTCCCAGTTTGGTCAGCGCATTTTTCAACAGTCCCTTACCGGTATCATCGATCCGGCAATATTTTCGGATTGCCCTGGACTGCATGTGCGCATTACAAAAAATACTATTTTCATTTTGAAATCTTTTCAATTGAATTTCCCGGGCTTTTTGTATCCTGACCCTGATCAGTTCAGAAGACTCACCACTTTCGTCCGAGGATAACTCACGGTATTTAACCGCCGGTACCTCCACATGAATATCAATCCGGTCTAGCAGAGGGCCTGAAATTCTCGACATATACTTCTGGATCTGCTGAGGTGCACATGTACAATCACGAAGCGGCGAGGTGCTGTAACCACAGGGGCAGGGATTCATTGCAGTCACCAGGAGAAACCGGGCGGGATAAGTTAAGGAGATACTGGCCCGAGAGATCGTTACACGTGCATCTTCCATGGGCTGTCGCAAAACCTCAAGCACATTTTTTTTAAACTCCGGTAATTCATCCAGAAACAGAACCCCGTGATGGGCCAGGCTCACTTCACCCGGCCGCGGATATTTACCTCCTCCGACCAATGCAGCATCTGATATCGTATGATGTGGCGAGCGAAACGGCCGGGTTACAACCAGTGCCTTGTCCGGTGGCAATAAACCGGCAACCGAATGTATTTTTGTAGTTTCAAGAGCTTCATCTAACGTGAGATCGGGCAATATCCCCGGGAATCTCTTGGCTAACATGCTTTTCCCCGATCCCGGTGGACCAATCATGGCGATGTTATGTCCCCCGGCAGCAGCCACTTCCAGTGAACGCTTGACATGCTGTTGGCCCTTAACTTCACTGAAATCAAACGGATACTTGTGATTCTGATTAAAAATTTCTTTGAGACATTCATGATGTGGCATTATGGTAATCTTATTATTCAGATGATTTATAGCATCATTCAGGGTATTTACCGGATACACATTAATATCCTTACCGGATACCGCTGCCTCTCTGGCATTTTCTTTTGGAACCAGGATATTGCGAATTTTCTTTTTTTTGGCCTGCATGGCAATCGGCAGAACACCGCGTACGGCACGCAAAGTTCCATCCATTGCCAGCTCACCAAGTATCAGGGTATCTTCGAGTTTTTCCTCACTGATTTCACCCTGTGCCGTCATAATACCGAGAGCTATCGGCAGATCATAGGCCGGGCCTTCTTTTTTTATTCCAGCCGGCGCCAGGTTTATAATAATCCTTTTATTGTGAACGAAGCGGTATCCGGAATTTTTTATAGCAGATATGACCCGTTCCCGGCTTTCTTTTACTGTATTATCCGGCAGACCTACCAGACCAAAGAAAGGTACATTCCCTTCCATATAAGTCTCAATTTCTACCAGATAAGCTTCGATTCCCTGCACCGCACCGCTGATTATTCTGGATAACATTTAGATTCCGTCCAAACTTTTATACTGAGAGATACTCATTCCCAGAAACAACTTAGTGCTTTGTTTCAGGAACTCGGTGACGAATTAATGAAGATATTAAACAGGATTCTGTGCCAAAACATATAGTCCGGCCTTTTCCAGTTCAATCAGTAAACATTTTTCATAAACAGATTCTAAAAAACCAAATCCCATTCTATTATAAACTCTGTAGGTACAACCTATTATTCTTTCTGTCAACTCTTTATGTTTCAGATACAACCTCTGTTTTAGGTTGTGATTATTGTTTTGATCTACCGGAATTAAATCTTTTTACTCCTGTTTATCTTGTTAATCATGTTAAAATTTTTATGTCATCATAATTATGAAATTAGATACTTGGGAACAATGACTATGAAATCTAAGTGCAAATCGAATGCCAGATCGTAGATTGCAGTGATACAAGGTATTAAGTATTATTTTGGTAGACATCAGGATAAGTTTCAATACCAGAATTAATATGTATTTATGCACATATGTGCGAAATTAAGA
>CAYULK010000320.1:0-2567 GCA_964445625.1 uncultured Calditrichota bacterium | reverse complement strand
ACCGATCCGGATAGAGATCAATTACCGGGATACTATCATTATATCGATATTGATTATTATCCGGAATTTTTTGCCGGGACTCTTCCGCATAACCTGGACAGCTTAACAGAACTTTATAATTCTTCAATTATTCAGGATAACGGTGTTATTCCCTGGATTATTGAAGAGTGGACGGATAGTTTAAGCGCATTAATGGCCGCCGGTCAATGGGATGATGTTTGGCAGGTTGCCGCTGAACTGGGCCATTATGTGGCAGATTCTCACGAGCCATTGCATCTGACTTTAAATTATAACGGGCAGCTAACCGGTAATAATGGAATCCATTCACGTTATGAAACCCGGATGATCAATACACATCTTTCGCAACTACCATTACCAACCGGCACCGGAATATACCGGTCAAATGTTATTGATTCTGTTTTTTTATACATAGATGAAATTTACCCCTATGTGGATAGTATACTGATTGCAGATGATTTTGCCACTGATCAGGATCCCAATTTCGGTACCACTTATTATAATATTTTATGGCAGGAACTTGAACAATTAACAACAATATCTATTCATATGGCCATAATAGATCTTGCCAGTCTGTGGCGAACCGCATGGGAAAATGCGGGCAACCCTTCACCTGTGAGTATCCGGGCAAATGATTATAATCCGGAGAGCTATTATTTAGCGGATGCTTATCCCAATCCGTTTAATCCAATTACGAATATCGAATATCGAATTACGAATTTTGAATTCGTCACATTGAATGTTTATAACCTAATCGGGCAGAAGGTGGAGACACTGGTTGCGGAGAGACAACAGGCCGGTTATCATCAGGTGGAATGGGATGCGGGGGATTTGGCGAGCGGAGTCTACTACTATATGATCAGTGCCGGTGAGTTTCACGATGTGAAGAAGATGATCCTGCTGCGTTGAACTGTGAATCACTGCATCACCATAGATACCATTGGTAATAGAGCGGTCAGCTGCAAGAGGAGTCTGTTCCACCGCAGGTGACTTCTTTTTTTCCGGTTAAGGCAGCATAAATCATTGCGGCTGCACAGCCAACACCGCTATCAACGCTAATCGCTCCGGTCGGACAATTAAGCCGGCAGGCTCCGCATTCCATACAATTCTCAGGACTGACCAGAGAAACCACACGATGATTTCGTTCAAACACGGCATGGGGGCAAACCGATGTGCACATAATACAATTGTTGCACAGGTCACTATTAAAGCGAAGTGTATTTGTTACATAGGCGTTAAACATTTTATCCTCCCAACAATTCAATCAGAGTGAAGGTAATTGATAATATTATACCTGCGCCAAAGGTCCAGGCCATGACAGGTATGTATTTGGATATCTCACGTTTAACACCGCTTCTGGAGGTAAAGGTGGTAGCGCCGGTAAAATTTAAACTTAAATAGGCAGTGACCGGTGGCAGTATCAGCAAAAAAGCCAACGACCGGCTTGTTAATTGCCACCAGGTTGAATCCGGTCCGGCAAGAATCTGAAACAGGACGACCGGTACTGCTATCACACCTCCCAGCATAAATCCTTTGGTACTGAAATTGTGTGTCGGAAGCCAGGGTAACAGGATTGGGAAAAGCACGACGCCTGCTAATATTGCAGCTGCAACACTTATGGACGTCAGTAAACCGCCAATAAAATATAAGATTAAAGCGGTAACCAATAGCGGTATTAACACGCCCACAAACTCTACCGGAACAAGAAGAAGTCGATCCCTGAGCAGGAAGGTTACGCGGCGCATTTCAGGCGTCGCCTCTTGAAGCTGCATGTATTCCGGTATATCATTTGCGCGTACCGGGCCATATTCGATTTGAAATCCCGTACGATGATGTATTTCATGCGCTGCAACTCCCGGAGCCCCCAGCTGTGGTAAAATTAATTTTCGCTGATTGACAACCGTGTTCAGGGCGGTCAGTTCAATTCTGTTTACCAACTCATCCGTACCAAAAGTGCCTTTTCCGGCAGCACACCAAACGTTTATTCCTTTTGTATCCAATACAAGGATATAGCAATCGATGTTAGCAAGCGACGTGCGGAGCGCATCAAAACTAAGAGCATAATTTGCCGTGACAAAAACCGGGGAGCCGGCAGTTGGATTACCCAATGAATATAAACCCGGATTTACTCTGTGTTTACCGCGGTTAATGCCCCAACGTGCCAGAATATGAATCAGGCGATTCGCAAATGTAAGTTCGCTTGTTGTCGCATTGACTGCTCGTTCCGGTTTATTTATTGTCATAGAAAATCCTCGCTATTTATTTGGAATCTTTATCCTGAATTATTCACCACCCATTTAGAAAATAGCCACCAAGTCACAAAGGCACCAAGATTATAAAATTATCCTTTTTATTGCATTTTTAATAAGAGTGACATTAAAGTTAATAAAAAATCCGAGTCGTTTCTTTGTTAATTTTAAATGACTTAGTATTTGTGTTTCTGAATTCAATAAAAATATCTTCGTGCCCTTCGTAATTTGTTCTATTATAGCCAAAAACGTAATAGTTCAGCCCACTAAAAACACTAAATTCACTAAAAAAGAGAAAAA
>CAYULK010000319.1:0-2581 GCA_964445625.1 uncultured Calditrichota bacterium | reverse complement strand
ATAACTGGTGGCGCTCCATACATCAGTATTTATCTTGTAATCATTCTCAAGAATTTTCTGTGCCCTAATCGCTTCTCTGATAATTGAACCGCTGCCAAACAAATGTGCTTTTGGCTGGGTTTTACTCTTTGATTTACCCGGCAATATCTTATAAAGGCCCTTCAGGATACCATCTTTTTTTCCTTTTGGCATTCCAAGTTGTGGATAATTTTCGTTTCCCAGCGTGATATAATAAAAAATATCCTCACGTTCACGATACATCCTGCGAATACCATCCTGCATAATAACGGCAACTTCATAGGCAAATGCCGGATCATAGGTGATAAGATTTGGAACAGTACTGGCCAGCAGGTGACTATGACCATCGGCATGTTGTAATCCTTCACCCATAAGTGTGGTGCGGCCGGCTGTGGCACCGATCAGAAACCCACGCCCGCGCAGATCTCCAAAAGCCCATATCTGATCCCCAACCCGCTGAAAACCAAACATGGAATAGTATATAAAAAATGGTATCATGTCTATACCATGAGAAGCATATGCCGTACCCGCCGCGGTAAATGAAGCCATCGATCCTGCCTCAGTAATACCTTCCTCCAGGATCTGGCCATCCTTTACTTCACGATAGTAAAGAAAATTATCAGCATCAACCGGATCATACAGCTGGCCGACATGTGAATAAATCCCAAACTGGCGAAACATCGATTCCATACCGAAAGTACGAGCTTCATCGGGAATAATAGGTACGATACGTTTGCCAATGATCGGATCTTTTAACAGAATGGTCAACATGCGTACAAAAGCCATTGTGGTTGAGACTTCCCGATCGGTACCACTCATAAATTCATTAAAAACATTTATTCCGGGCACGGTAATCGACATATCAACATATTTACGCCGGGGTACAAATCCGCCCAGTCTTTTACGCATATCCATCAGATACTGAATCTCTTCGCTATCGTTATCCGGACGATAAAAAGGTGCATCGTCCAGTTTATCATCTGTAATCGGTATATCGAAGCGGTCTCTGAAATCACGTAACTCCTCTTCATTCAACTTTTTCACCGAATGTGTTACATTCTTACCTTCTCCTGCTTCACCAAGACCATATCCTTTTATAGTTCGGGCAAGAATTACGGTTGGAGCGACTGTATTTTCAGTGGCTGCTTTATATGCGGCATACACTTTTTCCGGATCATGTCCACCCAGGCGCAGTTTCCAGACCTGTTCATCTGATAAATTTTCAACCAGTTTCAATAATTGCGGATATTTACCAAAGAACGAATTACGCACAAATTCACCTGATTCAACGATATATTTTTGCGATTCTCCATCCACATACTCGTTCATCCTCTGAATCAGCAGGCCGGTTTTATCACCTGATATCAATGGATCCCAGTCACTTCCCCATAACACTTTGATTACATTCCATCCGGCGCCACGAAAGATCCGCTCCAGTTCCTGCACAATTTTACCATTACCGCGAACCGGACCATCCAGACGCTGCAAATTGCAATTTATCACAAAATTCAGATTACTCAATTTCTCCCGGGCAGCCAGATCAATTGCTCCCAGAGTTTCCGGTTCATCAGTTTCACCATCACCAAGAAAGGCCCAGACGCGTTGATTTTTTGTATCTTTTAATCCCCGATCCTCCAGATAGCGATTAAATCTGGCCTGATAGATAGCCGTAATAGGTGCCAGTCCCATTGAAACTGTCGGGAACTCCCAGAAATCAGGCATCAGCCAGGGATGCGGGTAAGAAGACAGTCCACCGCCTTTGGCTAATTCGAGGCGAAAATTTTCCAGTTTGGTAACACTCAGCCGGCCTTCCAAAAAAGCACGCGCATATATTCCGGGCGACGCATGACCCTGAAAAAATATCTGGTCTCCGTCAAATCCTTCCCCTTTGCCCTGAAAAAAATGATTGAAGCCAACTTCATATAATGTAGCCGCAGATGCATAGGTCGAAATATGACCCCCCAACCCCGGATACTTTTTGTTTGCCCGGACAACCATGGCCATTGCATTCCAGCGTATCAGGCTTTTAATCCGGCGCTCTATTTTCCTGTCACCCGGATATGGTGGTTGTTGTTCGAGAGGAATTGTGTTCACGTAGGGAGTATTTGCAGTAAACGGGAGACGAATACCACTTTGATAGCTTTTTTGTATTAGTCTGTCCAGAAGAAATCTGGCACGATCAGCACCCCGAACACGTATAATGCCTTCCAGTGCCTCCAGCCATTCCGAGGTTTCTTCAATATCAATATCTCTCTGTATGTTCAATTCTTTTGATAATATATCTGTCATGTACAGTATTCCTATTTATCTATTGCATTTGAGTTCTGCAAAATAGTATTTTTTGTCATCCTGAATTTTTCTGTTTTGCAGAAGTCTAATTACATGGTAATAGAATTGGGGTCGATAAAATTCCTGATTAAATATAGTTTTTTGGCTGTAATAGCATAAATTCCGGCCGGAATCTTATTAGCCTTCGGTCATAACATCTTTTATTAATCTCACCACAGATTCCACACTATCATGTGATTCCGGGATTACAATTATCGAATCATCGCCGGCCACA
>CAYULK010000318.1:0-2590 GCA_964445625.1 uncultured Calditrichota bacterium | reverse complement strand
ACTTGTTGGTAACTTCTAATTGAGTATGGATGGGCACAAGAAAGTAACTTCTAATTGAGTATGGATGGGCACAAGAAAGGGTCCGGAAGTAACTTCCGAACCAGTTTGTGATTTGGCATGGACGGGCGGCGAACCAGTTTGTGGTTGGCAAGATGGTTGCCACTAACCCTGGCGCGGAAGTTACTTCCGTGCCTGCCCATGAGGGGATCCTTTATTTGTCAGAATTACAGATTTCACGGATTAAAGGATTTCACCGTTTAAATCCATGCCATCCGTGTAATCCCTTCCAACCGTGGTTCAGACAATTACATTTTCTTATCCCGGGTGATGCCTGTGGCGTAATGAGGGACTTGCAGGTAACTTCCCGGCTTGCAGCATACAGCCCAGTGCAAGCTCAAACGAGTAACCTTGAAGTAAATATGAAAAAACAGGCGCTAATTTAAATATATATGGATATTTACGGATATATACGAATAAATACGAATATTTATGGATATTTATGGATATTTCCGGAGAAGGGCAAAGCGGGTAAAATAACCACTTGATTCTTCCTATTTTCCCTTATACACGGCCTGGCGTTTTTCAATAAAGGCCTGCATCCCTTCTTTCTGGTCTTCGGAGGCAAAAGCCAGATAGAAATTTTTACGTTCCAGTGTTAAACCTTCATCGAGATGTGTCTCAAAGGAACGGTTTACAGCTTCTTTCGCCAACTGCACGGCTATGGGCGACATATTCGCGATTTCCTTTGCGAGTGAAACTGCAGCTTCGAGATAAAGTTCTGCAGGCACGACTTTGTTGATCAGACCATAATCCATGGCTTCCTGGGCAGATATAAATTTGCCTGTAAGCACCATCTCCATCGTCCGGGCTTTCCCGATGGCTTTGGTGAGTCGTTGTGTGCCTCCGGCGCCCGGCATCACACCGATTTTAATTTCGGGCTGCCCGAATTTTGCCGTTTCCGAGGCCACAATCATATCGCAGGTCATGGCCAGTTCGCAACCACCACCCAGTGCAAAACCGGATACGGCTGCAATTAACGGTTTTTTGGTCTTCCGGATATGATCCCAGGTGCTGAACTGATCAATCTTCCACATGTCGATCGTGGTATTACCGGCCATCTGTTTTATATCGGCGCCTGCCGCAAAGGCTTTTTCATTGCCTGTTATGAGTATGACACGTACTTCATCATCGTTATCCAGTTCTTTGAGCGCATCCCTGAGTTCACCCATCATCTGAAGGTTGAGTGCATTCAGATCTTTAGGCCGGTTTAGCTGTACAAGGGCGATGTGCGTATCAAAGGCGCTGTTTACTTTTATAAATTCCATTTCATTCGTTTTAAATTTTTCAGGCTGTTAAGTTAGAAATGTTCGTTCACATTGAAAAACAGCAAATTATTTTTGATGTTTGCGCAGGCTAATGATAATTTTATGAAAGTTTTATTTGTTTGTCTGGGAAATATCTGCCGGTCGCCGCTGGCGGAGGCCATTTTCAATAAAAAAGTAGCTGATACAGGAAGTAGTAATGAAATATCGGCTGAATCCTGTGGTACCGAAAATTACCATATCGGCCAGATGCCCGACCACCGCACGATCGAAGTGGCACATCGTAATCATGTTCCGATTGATCATCTGGGGCGTCAGCTATCCGTAGATGACTTTCACAGGTATGACTATATTATTGTGATGGACAAATCCAACTTGTACGATACACTGGCGCTGAAACCCAAAGATTCAAAAGCTGAAGTCAGGCTAATGCGTGATTTTGACCCCGAACCGGGCAATGGCGAAGTGCCGGATCCATATTATGGAGGTGAAGAAGGATTTCAGCAGGTATTCGATATTCTTGATCGCTCTATCGACGGGTTTTTGAAAAAGCTGGAGGACAAGCAGGAATAGCTTGTTTTGCCGGCAGATATATTCATTAGTATAATTGGCCTCCTGTTTTGTATAGTACAAAGGTCAGAATCGAAGATCACGGTGCACTGCAATTTGTCCTGTCAAATATATGTAAGCTATAAATATCATCGGTGCACTGCACCTTAGAGAACAATGAAGAATAATATGATATAAAAATAATGTAGGGGAGGGTGCGGAGTACCCGTTAATATCTATAGGAAAAAAATCAACGAATAAACCAAGGTGCAGCGCACCGTAATATTAAAGAGATTTTCACATATTTCTAAATGGTATTTTTTAAAGATATCCAATCTGGTTTTGAACATGGATTTTTGGATTTTTTAATCAGTATTTCTTCAAGTAGATTGGTAGATTTGCCCATAGCAGATACTATTACGATTAATGGACTGCTTTTACGAGTGCAAACGATTTCGGAAAGGTTTCTGACTGCATTTGCAGTATTTATAGAAGCGCCTCCAAACTTGAAAATCTGCATTTTTTTATTACGCTGTTAACATCTAATTTGGTGTGAAAATAAGGATTCCGAATGGAAATAGAATAAATATGGAAAATATGGAAGAATCTAGAATTGCGTCACACATCGGGATTCCTTTGGATCGTTATATAAAAAGCAGCCAGGACCGTTATCCAACCGCTACCGGTGAATTTTCACAACTCCTCAGAGATATTGCACT
>CAYULK010000317.1:0-2610 GCA_964445625.1 uncultured Calditrichota bacterium | reverse complement strand
AAGATCGTCTTATCCTGGTTATAGATGATGAAGATATGTTACGTGAGGTATTAAAAGAAGTGCTGGATATGGTGGGATTGTCTGCACTGTTTGCCGGTTCAGGGATGGAAGGGATACAATTATTCAAGGAGAACAGAGATCGCATTCATCTTGTTTTGCTGGATGTCCTGATGCCCGGGATGAGTGGTATTGAAACTCACAATGAGATTAAATCTATAGATCCGGATATGAAGTTTATTTTTATGAGTGGATTCCCCGATAAAGATGCACTTTCCCTACGCGAACTGGCCGGAGACTATGCTTTTGTAAAGAAACCCTTTTCAGTCAAAGAGATCATTGCGCTAATTAAACAAAATATTTCCTGAATTCAGTCCATGTAATATGTGGTCCTTCAGATAACTGGATGTAAACTTCATCTCCCCGCTCAACTTTAGTATCGGGCGGGATTATTATCAAACAATTTGAATTTGCCAGCCCCGACATCATATGCGAGCCCTGCTTCCCGGCGGATCTTACCTGCCAGTTGTCGGCATAAAATGCGCTGCCCCGTGCAAAATTCAATCTACCCCTGGTTGCTTTAAAGGAGTCAAGGGATTTTGCTGCAATTACAGTCCTGAATCGTAATTGACCGCCTGACATGGCAATCAGGGCCGGCTCAATAAACTGCCGGAACACCACCGCACCGGAGACCGGATTACCGGGGACGCCAAAGAAAAGTGTTTTACCCATTGATCCAAAAACAAGCGGTTTACCCGGCTTTATGGCTACTTTCCAAAAAATTACTTTCAGGCCCAGTTGCTCCAATGTCTGCATAACCAGATCATATTTTCCCATGGAAACACCGGCCGATGTTATCAGGACATCCGGGAGAGAATCTACTTTTATTCCGGATATTAAATCTTTCTGACTATCACGGGCAATTCCCATATCGTAAAAACTACAACCCAGATCTTCGACCATTGCCTTTATCAGGCTGGTATTACTGTTGCGTATCTGCCCCGGTTCCGGAATTTCTCCCGGATCAATCAATTCATCACCCGTAGCGATAAAACCAACTGTCGGTTTTTGATATACCAGGGGATTTATAATACCAAATGTGGCTAACATTCCCAGATGGCCCGGAGTTAATTTTGTACCTGTTTCAAATACCGCATCGCCGGCCCGCATTTCTTCTCCGGCAAACCGGATATGATTGTACTTTTTGACCGGTTCATTTATCAGAACTTCATCTTCGGGATTATTTTCAATTTTTTCTACCGCAATAACAGCATCAGCACCTTTCGGAATCACAGCACCGGTTGTAATATAAGCACATTCACCCTGTTTCAGTTTTTTATCAAATTGATGTCCGGCCAGGGATTCACCTGTGACCCTGAGTCGCACCGGAGATTCATTACTTGCCTGTTTGGCATCTACACTTCGTAAAGCAAATCCGTCCATTGCCGAATTATCAAATGCCGGCAGATCCAACGGACTTACAATTTCTTCTGCCAGGAAATATCCGTTAGCTTCCGACAATTTCCGGCGTTTGGTATCCAATTCCGGTAATGAAGAAAATATTTTTTCTATTGCATCAATATAAGTAAGCATGAACATTCATTATTTGTTTATTTTGTCTGATTTCATTGATAGTGCTATTCGCTTCCGTTCCAGGTCTACAGAGAGCACTTTTACATCTATTATATCGCCAACTCCAACAATCTCATGTGGTGATTTGACATATTTGTCAGCCATTTCACTGATATGAACAAGTCCATCCTGCTTGACTCCAATATCGACAAAAACGCCAAAATCCACAACATTTCTGGCAGTTCCTTTAAGCCGCATTCCCGGTTTGAGATCTTCCAGTTTAATCACATCGCTGCGAAAAACAGGACCGGAATCACTTTCCCGGGGATCACGACCCGGTTTCTCAAGATCGTCTAAAATATCTTCCAGGGTTGGTACACCGCACTCGATTTCATCTGCCAAAATTACCAGATTGATTTTTTCATCCTTGATTTTTTGTTTTAGCTGCTCGCCCCCCTTATGAATATCCTTAATTTCAAATTTCTTTAGTAATCTTTGCGTTGCATCATAAGACTCCGGGTGAATTGATGTGGCATCCAGCGGATTCTCGCCATCACGGATTCTTAAAAACCCTGCAGATTGTTGGTAGGCGGTTGCACCAATGCCGTCAACATTGAATAATTGTTGCCGGTTTTTAAACTGTCCGATTTTTTCCCGGTTCTTTATTATATTTTTAGCAGATTTATCGTTAATTCCGGAAATGTGTTTTAACAATGAAGCTGATGCCGTATTCAAATCAACACCGACAGAATTGACACATGACTCCACAACATTTTGCAAGGCTTCGGTAAGATTCTTTTGATTGACATCATGTTGATAGAGACCAACGCCGATACTTTTAGGATCGATTTTTACCAATTCTGCCAGCGGGTCCTGCAATCTGCGGGCAATAGATATATTTCCACGCATGCCGGCCTCCAGTTCCGGAAATTCCTCCTGTGCCACCTGGGATGCAGAATAAACCGAAGCTCCGGCTTCATTCACGATAAGATAGACCAAATCACGGTCTGGTTTTACCTCATTTATCAGCTCAGCGACCAT
>CAYULK010000316.1:0-2632 GCA_964445625.1 uncultured Calditrichota bacterium | reverse complement strand
GTATTTTATCATTAATCTTCCGCTGATATTAGAATTTTCTTCGTGGTTTTCTATTTCAATATAAAGTTGCTTTCAGCACATTTATTGCCGTCCAGAATGAACCACACCCGGTAAAAGCCCGGCGGGACCTTTGCACCTTTTTCGTCTTTCATATCCCATACAAAGGTTTTCTTGCCATTAAATTCACCAGCGAAAAGATTTTTAACGGGTTTCTTTTTATAATTTATAATGTTTAATTTTGCATTGACAGTGCGGTCGTAAGCGGATAAATCCGCGGTAACTTCAAATACATCAGATAGATTTGTCGTATCAGGATGCGTCAGCACTTTTATTTGTAACGGATTATAATTTAAATCCGGTTCAACTGGTAAAGATTCGGGCGGATTATTGCTAATTTCGTAGCCCAGTTGAATAAGTGCTTCCTTAACGCCAGGAATTATTTTAGCCGCATTCCAATAATAAATGTGGTTGAGAACATCCAGAGGAAGCGCCAGCCCCGGGAATGGGCCGCCGTTCATGCCAAAGGTAAGCGGTTTATCGCTTTCCAGCTTTTCACGCATAAATTTAAAGGCCGGAGTGCTGCGACTAACCTTATAATCTGTTCCGAATAAAAAACGGTCCTTATAATCTATTAACAGCTTTCTTATTTTTGTATAACCGGGCTGCGGCGCATCCCACCATTTAGTGCAGGCAATATCAGCATAAAGGTTAGGATTCCTGTCAAAAAACATTCTGAGTGTATCAATATCAGCGTCGCGATTGGTTAAATAAAATCCATGGGCCATAATAAAATTGGTCTCCGGGTGTTTCCTGACAACCTGTTCGGCATCCTGTTGGTGAACCATGAATTTTTCCGGCACATAATAGTGGTCTTCCGGCGGATCAGCAACGTGCAGGGCGATAAACGGCAAATTGAGTTCACCCATTTTCTCTATCTGCTCGTCAGCAATCTCCGATGTCAGCGTATGGTATCTTAAATGTGACTTTAGGCCGACAAAACCTTGATCTTTTAAACCCTGAATTTCAACCGGAGTTAAATGATTTCCACGACCGGCCATTAGTATTCTGTTATCCAGAGTATCTTTAATGAACTTCCACAGGCTGCTGCTATTCTCATTAACAGTGATACTTATGGCGCCGCCCCATTCATCCATGGTTTTGACACATTGTTCAAACTCACTTTTACCGGTCAGGTGTGTATGCATGTCCACAATCGGCATATCAGACGTGGTGTATAGAATTTGCTGATCGGTAACATCTTGAGTGGCACACCCCGAAAAAATCAGTGTTAAAAATAAAATCAGACCATAAAATGTTTTCATCTTTTCTTCTCCTTATTTTTATAGGTTATCCATTTTAATTTGCCGCTTTAATTCATTTCGTAATTCTTGAGCAATTGCGGGATTTATATTCAACAAATCATTTTTTTCAAAAGGATCATCAGCGATATTAAAAAGTTCATCCGTGCCGGCTTCAAGCGATTCACCGGTATGAACAAGTTTCCAGTTTCCTTTTCGCAGAACCATTTGTCTCGCTGTTCGCAAATATAATGACCTTTCATGCATGTTTTTCCCGTAAGCCAGAGTCTGCCATACATCATCACCGTCCAGCTTCATATCAGCCGTAATATCAGCTCCCGCCAATGAAGCTAATGTTGGAAAAATATCATTGACATGAATCAGCTGATATTCTTTTCGGGCGGCCAGTTGAGCCGGCCAGTTCACAAACGCAGGTGTGCGAATACCTCCTTCGTATAAGCTGCCTTTCCAGTCACGAAGCGGACGATTATTACCCAGTTGATCATACGGGCCATGTTTCATATCATATTCAAATGTGGGGGTCCAGCTTTCCTGGGCGCCATTGTCGCTTAGAAATATAACCAACGTGTTATCGCGCAACTTTTCTTCTTCCAGGGTTTGGATCAGTTGTCCGACAGAGTTATCCATATGTGTAACGGATGCAGCAAAAATCCTGCGTGATTCATTCCCGACAGAATTATATGGTTTAATCCACTTTTCATCCTCCTGCAATGGGTAATGCGGTACGCTAAAAGGTACATAAAGAAAAAATGGCTTAGATTTATCACGCAGTTGTTTAATATATTTTATAGCTTCATTTGTAATCAAGTCTGTGGCATGACCTTCTTCGTTAATGAATTTGTCATTACGGTGCCAGCTTTGATCACCATTTTTATACTTATGCGTGTATTGATCAATCTGTCCATGTAAATAACCGTAGGTATACTCAAATCCATATTGGCGTGGGCCGTTTTCCGGTCTCAATCCCAAATGCCATTTTCCTGTGATTGCTGTCGAATAACCTTTTTGGCGCAACAGTTCAGGCAGTGTCATTGTATCCGTCGGCAGTATTTGCTTGCTTTTCATAGCGATGGGACCGGAGATACCAAAACGGCTGGCATAGCGCCCGGTTAACAATGACGCCCGTGTCGGCGAGCAGGTCGGATACACATAAAATTGGTCAAGTTCAATACCGGTGCTTACAAGTTCATCTATGTTAGGTGTCCTGATTTCAGAGCCATGATACCCCACATCATTCCAACCGGCGTCATCTGCGACTAGCAACAGGATATTTGGTTTGGAGATTTCAGCCGGTTCCTTCCTATCAGTGGTAC
>CAYULK010000315.1:0-2634 GCA_964445625.1 uncultured Calditrichota bacterium | reverse complement strand
CGGTTCATGGTATGTATAATATGCAGTTTTTGTCGGTAAGTCACACGCAAAATATAGAAACAGATGGAAATCTTGGTGGGCTCCAATCATACGGTCTGAGTGGCGGGGGGAGAATTCAGGTAACACCGGTAAGTTTGCATAGCGATGAACCATGGACCAGAATTCTATATAAACAAGGTACCTTTGGGTTTAGCATGCTGGATATTAGTTTTGCCAAATCCTTTTCTGATAAGTTCTCAATCCAGCTTGGCGGCTTTAACAATCTGTATGAAGGGACATTGCTCACAGCTGCATATCGTGGCACAAATTTTCGTAGCGAGATTACCTGGCAGGCATATGATGATCTTTATGTCCGGGCACAAGTGTATCTGGACCGCCATAAAGTTGGATTAGCCCAGTTTGAGGTTTTGAATGAAGTCGTACGACCATTGATGGCAGAAATCAGAGATGATTATTTTCTTGATATAACATGGTTCCCTGACCAGGCGCACATGAATCGGTTACATTTGGTCATGTTTGGCACCAACTATTTAAGAGAACTATGGGATGAAAATAATCGATCTTTTTATCTGAGATTTGAAGATGTAAGATATGGAGTAGACGCCAATTATAATCTGGATGTAGAAATTTTTCGTCTGCTGGTAGGTGGCGGTGCACTTTACACCCGGGTCTGGGGAACCCCATTCAGTCAAACGTACTATCCGCATAGCGGAAATGCATATGGGACGCTCGAATTACCCGTCGCAGATAAAATAAACATCAAAGCCGGATTAAATGTAAGTGTTCAGGAAAAATATACACCGCAAATAAACGGCAATATCAGTATGAATATTTTTATGACAAAAAACCAGAATTTACGAATGAGTGCCGGACGAACGATACGATTTCCAAATTCAGGTGAAAGATTTTTTGATTTTGACACGCTGTACGGCAACCCGGATCTCGCACCGGAAACTCACTCGCGGTTTGAGGCGGGTTACAAGTTTGAGTCTGACGGTGAGTGGTATCTGCAGGCAGACGGAGGATATCATAGCATTGATAATGAAATATATTGGCAGGAACCATATTATTCCAACTCTGCACAGTCCCGGGATTTTGCATTTACCGGTTTATCACTTGGAGTAACCGTTTGGAAGTTAAATATTCAGGCCGGGGGGCAGTATACAATTGCCGACCTGAATATAACACCGCGCAGCAGTGCATGGGGCAAGATTCATTTTCATGATATATGGCTGAATGGTGCGTTAATCTTTGATCTATATGGCTGGGCACAATTTTTTGATCAACATAACGACCTGTTCTTCGATCCGCGCATGGACCGCTTCTATGTTGGCGATGATAAAACCAGTGCTTATCAGGTGCTAAACTGGAAGGCAGCGGTAACGATACAGGAAGCCATAATCTTTTTTGAAATGGACAATGCTCTATCCACTGATTATCAGATAATTCGCGGATATTACGAGAATTACATTCGCTGGCGTTTTGGAATTGACTGGATATTATGGGATTAGAATTTTATCCATGAAGCAGATCAATATATGCAGATTCAATCAAGTCGTTTGAATTAATCCCCAATTTTAGCATCAGATCTTCGGCAATTTTACTACCATCTCCTATCGATTGCTCCGGTGTCAGAACAACTTCAAGTTCGAGAAAATCCCCAAGATATTTAACCCGGTCTACATGAATTCTGGTTTGCCCAATCATATATAGAACCCGTTTCTTCTCAACCACACCAAGTACACCATAGGCGTTTGTCAATGCGGTTTTTAACTCTGCGGGCTTAACAGTTTCATGTCTGAGATATTCTGATAATTTTGGACCGCTGGTATCCTTTCGGTCATAGTAGATGAGCTCACCACTTCCATTACTGAACTCACGTATTTTCAATCTTCCATTTGTGCAGTGAAAAAAAGTATCTGTCTGTTCTATCTCAACCGGATCTTTTTCACAAAGGACCCGGATCTTTGACAGAAGGCTGTCAAGACTTGTGATCCGGGCCTTGATTTCTATATTTTTTCCTGTCATGCTCAGGTCATAATTAAATTGGACTATCTTTCCTGAGCCGGGGTAATCACCACTGCGCTTGCTGTGAAGGAATAGGGGGATGATACATGCTCTTCAGCGCGCTCACCTTCTTTTTGTTTACCGGCTTCCTGTTCAATATGCTCGTCAACCTCGACCGCAAAAACACCCTGGACTTTTACATGCGATTGAGCAGCATCTTTTGGGACAAAGAATTCATAATCCTTAAATTTTACCGTCAATTCATTCTGGCCATCGGTCATTTTTAACCAGCAGCCTTTCTTCTGGCATACTTCAGTGATTGCCCCTTCAACCAGTATCTCTTTACCGGCATATTCAGCAGAATTCGTATAAAGTTCTGCCAGTGATACGGATTTTGTCATAGTAATCTCTGCACCAAATGTTTGTTCATCGACTTTCTGTTCCTGTTGGGCACAAGCCACAAACAATATCATTAAAAATACAATTGTAATTCGCATCTTAATTCCCCTTTTAGTTTAACTTGATCAATTCATACCGCATCCCGTACGGGATTCAAACAAAAAAAAGAAGTCCACGAATTGACACGAATTAAAAAATAAATAATATTTATAATCCGCGGAAATCCGT
>CAYULK010000314.1:0-2653 GCA_964445625.1 uncultured Calditrichota bacterium | reverse complement strand
ATCCATTTTCTTGAATTTTGAGAAACACTCCAGGGCTTCTTCTTTTGAAGCGATGACAAGATCATGTTCAATCAGTTCCAGCCCGGCTTGCTTGACCGCTGACTTAGCGTTTGCGACAATTGTATCATCAATAAACGGCGTTCCCATCGGATCGGCAAGTCCATCCTTGTGTACGCCATAAACAATAAATCCTACTCTTGGTTTTTTCATTTTGACACCTTTCTATTTGATAATTCAGCGGTTTGTTTGGCTTTATCAGATTCAAGCACACTAGTAAAAATCTGATGCCGGATGTCTGTTTTATCCGCTTCTAATATCCCGTTCAAAGGTAATAGTTGACTGGTGATCCTCTGCGGTTTCAAGGTCTGTGAAAGTCCGCTGCAGCTAAATTCTATTTTAAGTGGAATTATTTTAATTAAGCAATAATTTAAAGTGAAGCAAATACAAAGGGTTAAGTGGGAAAATACTGGAACAAACGGTATCATCGAACCTGCAGTTCTGTTACTTGATGTTAATCGCATTGGCATTTACATTTTCATCGATTTCAATATATTTTTTTATCGCGCTAATGTCATAACCGATCAGTACAATATATTTTGTCTTGCTTCCGTACAGTTTTAAAAAAGTAGACTTTATCCCCGGGATATTTACGTTTTTAATCTGCACATTTTTGCTGTTATACAGTGTCAGTATAGGTCCATTTTCCGGAAGTATGGTGACATCGTTGAGTTTAATATCATCTGCATCCACCGTGGTTAATCCCGTCCTGGCGGAAATAAAGACATTGTCAAACTCAATGCCTCTGATAGGCATCTCGGGCAGCCCCTGTAAAAAAACTGCCCGGTTTGTACTGCTGCAGGTAATATCCCGGATATAAATTTTTCTAAACTGCGGCGTCTCCTCCGTTACCGGTGGAATATTTTCCCCGGCGGCATCCATGGATTTGTCATCGCCTGATGGCGCCTTACCCTGGTAAAACATGTTAAACCGAATCGCATCTGTTAATATATTTTCCATTAGTATATTATTGATAAAAATATTTTCTACAATTCCGCCGCGTCCGCGGGTGCTTTTAAATCTGAGACCCAGGTCTGTTCCAAGAAATATACAGTTTTTAACAGACACGTTTCGCACTCCACCCGACATTTCACTGCCGATCACAAAACCGCCATGGCCATGATAAACAATACAATCAGAGATGACAATGTTTTCGGTAGGAATTCCCCGCGCACGGCCATATTCGTTTCTACCCGATTTCAGGCAAATGGCGTCATCACCTACATCAAAACTACACCCATACACGAGTACATTCCGGCATGATTCCAGATCCAGTCCATCTCCATTTGTCGAATACCACGGATTGCGGACAATAATATTACGGATGATCATATTTTCACAGAGAAGGGGGTGGATATTCCAGGCGGGTGAATTCTGGAAGGTGGGGCCATCGAGTAAGATCCTGCGGCAATTGATCAGACTAACCAGAACCGGGCGCAGGTATTCACGTGCAGCAGCATATTCTTCGAGCGTACTGTTTTCATTTTTGTCCAGCCTGGCAACCAGACTTTTTCCTGCAGCTGCCGCTTCCGACGGCCACCACCACTGTGTTTCTTTGCCCTCTTTTACCACACCGCCTGTTTTAAGGAGTGCCTTCCATTCCAGCTTCGACATTTTATTCTTCAGTACGGGTCTCCATTTATGACCGGAGCCATCGATAATACCCCTGCCGGTAATGGCAATGTTTTCCAGATCCTTACCGGTGATGGGGGAAATACATCTTTTCATCGGCAAGCCTTCCCAGCTGGTTTGTATAACCGGGTAATCTTCAAACTTACTGCTAAAGAGGATGACCGCACCCTCTTCAACATGCAGGTTTATATTGCTTTTTAGTACGATCGGCCCGGTTAACCAAATACCCGGCGGAACAATCACACGTCCTCCGCCTTTCCGGCTACATGCTTCGATTGCTTTTGCAAACGCCGCAGTATTTTTTGTACGTCCGTCCCCAACACCACCAAAATCGTCAATACTTACCGAGCGATCCGGAAAGGCCGTCAAATTGATAGCAGGCATTTCAAAGGGCAGATTGGAGAGATATTTGTCGATTTTATCCTGATCATCTGCGTGGACAACAGCGGTACAAAAAAATACTGTAATCAATAATATTTTATTGATAAAATTCATCTCTGTCAGTTTCAGATTATTTACCATGGTTTTCATTAAGCACCCTTTTTCTTTTCTCACTAACCGGATTATGTAGATACTTCAAAACAGTGTAACATTTCTTAAGTCACTCTTCCGCTACCGTAAGAGAGAATCGATATGAGATTTATTAATAGTATACAAGTCAGTATAATTCGGTAGCTAATTTATATACTTATCTGCATTCTCTTTTGTAATCGTCGCGGTTGACAGAATGATACGTTCGCCCGGTACGATCTTTTTCTTCCCGCTTAATATATCCATGGCGATTTCAAGTCCTTTTTCACCGGGAGTCGGATACAAAAATGTTGCCGTAAGGATGCCGTTTTTTACCCACATACTTCCTTCATGAGGCAGGCCGTCTATTCCAAAGAACCGGATATTTTTCTCCAGATTCATTTCTTTGGCTGCATGATATGAACCGTATGCCATGGGATCATTATGCGCATAA
>CAYULK010000313.1:0-2666 GCA_964445625.1 uncultured Calditrichota bacterium | reverse complement strand
CTCACTTTGTCGAGTATGGCTTTGTACCCAAACTGGCTGCCGGCGAAGAAGCTACCCGAATCCGTTCAATCCCGAAACTCAGATCAGGTTTGGCCTGCCTGAAGACAGCAAGGTAACAATTGAGGTCTTTAATCTGCAGGGCCGGAAAGTGGCGACTCTTGCCGACGGATATTATGAGGCCGGATACCATTCGGTTACCTTCCGCGGCGCCAATCATCCGAGCGGTGTATATTTTTACAGAACTGTAGCCGGCAATTTTCAGGATATTAAACGCATGCTATTGATCAAATAATTCCTAATAGCATTGAGCACAGGGCCGCTATCATATTATGCGGCCCTATGATTTATTTTCGATCAAATACGCGCCATTCATGTGCCGGTTACCGTCTTTATCACATATACTATATTCATACGGTCCTTTTATCGCTGCCGATCCAAAATGTCCTCCCTTGTTAATCGCATAAAATTTTACATTAAACGTAACTTTACCGTCTTTGTCCTTCAATCCATGGGCCCGGGCATGATTTACAATCCGCCGGCATACGGCAAGACAGGCCTCCTCCGGTGATTTACCCATGCGCATATATTCGACGACCATAAAGGAACTCAGATTCTTTAAATTCTCTTCACCGCGACCGGTTGATCCACAGGCACCGACTTCATTATCCACATACAAACCGGCACCAATTATCGGGCTGTCACCCACCCGGCCGGGAATTTTATACGCCAACCCGCTGGTAGTGGTAACGCCGGACAGATTTCCGTGCAAATCTAAGCCATTACAGTTTATTGTACCGGTGATACGTTCTTTTTCAGGATCTAATTCAGAATCACCAAACCAATCATCCTTATCTGATAAGTTTTCTTTCCAGCGTAACCAAATTTTACGCGCTTCATCAGTAAGCAGGTTTTCCTCTTTAAATCCATGCCGGCGGGCAAATTGCAACGCACCTTTGCCGACAAGTAACACGTGATCTGTGCGTTCCATAACAATACGTGCCACTTTTGATGGATTTCGGATATTTTGTAATGCCCCGACAGCTCCGGCATTATGCGTGGGACCATGCATACAACATGAATCAAGTTCCACGATGCCGGCTTCATTTGGTAAGCCGCCCAGGCCAACAGAATGATCATTGGGATCATCTTCGAGCAGATTAACACCCGCGATAACACCATCGAGGGCATCTTTGCTATCCATGATCATATCGTAGGCGGTCTTGACTGCCTGGATGCCGTTTTTACTGGAAATAACAATCGGATCGCCTGCTTCCGGCACACCGGCTGTAATTTTTGTTCCCGGTATAAGTGTTGCAATTCCGGTTGCGGCACCGGCTTTTAAAAAGTCTCGTCTCTTCATTTGAAAAATTCCTTATTCTGATTATAATTTATTTAACTTGATCTATTCTTAGCGCAGCACAGGGCTGCAAACAAAAAAAAGAAGTCCACGGATTAAAACTAAAATAATAATAAATTTTAAATAATATCTGTGAAAATCTGTGGCTTAATAATTCCTCCACTGGGACTCCTGGAAGTAAGGAATTAAAAAATGTATTATAAAAAAATCTCTGCGGTCTGTTGCGTTAGATGAATATATCCAGTTTGTAAAACTTTTGCTAAAATAACAAAGTTTATTAATAATACAGATTAATTTTTAAAAATAAAAAATTGATATTGATAAAAAAATATATGACATTCAAATTTTAATTTAGATTTGTAATGAGGCAAAGTGGTCAAAAGGATAAGAGGCAAAAAGGATAAAAGGCCAAAGGTTAAATGCCTCCCGAAAATAACGCTTTCATCCTGAAAACGTGTCGGGATGAAATCTTCCACGATTTCAAAGGCTCAAGGATTCAGGCGCCAGGATGCAGCTCAAAGAAATATCGAATATCGAATGTTGATTTTAGAATTTAGATTTTGGATTAATAGTGTCATTCAATTGGATACTTCCCGGGTTGTTCGGTGCACATACGACGGGAAGATCCCTTCGTATATAGTTAAATATCCTGTATCAAGTATCCAGTAACCAGTAACCAGTATCGAGAATAAATGCAGATAAAAAAGAAATATATTAGGGTTTTTGCTCCGGCGACGATTGCTAATGTCGGCCCGGGTTTTGATATATTCGGCGTGGCATTAGAAAAGCCCGGTGATGAGATAGAGGTGATTGTGACATCGCAGCCGGGTATCAGAATTAAAAAAATAACCGGTGATCAGGGCCTCTTGCCTAAAGATCCTGAAAAAAACACGGCAACGGTTTCTATGTATAGTCTGTTACAGGATATTGATATCAATGCCGGTTTAAATGTCTCTATCCATAAAAAAATGCCGGTGGGCTCCGGTATGGGATCCAGTGCTGCCAGTGCAGTTGCCGGCGCATACGCTCTGAATGCACTGTTATCCGAACCTTTGAGCAAGGATAAGTTGCTTGATCATGCTTTGGCAGGCGAGAGTATATCTTCCGGCGGATCGGTGCACCTGGATAATATAGCAGCCTGTTTGTATGGTGGATTTGTTCTGGTGCGAGGCAAGAATCCGGCGGATATAATATCGCTGCCGGTACCTGAAAATCTGATGTGTTTGATTCTTCATCCGCAAATCGAAATTAAAACTTCTGAATCCAGAAAATTGCTCAAGCGGGATATCACGCTTGATTCCGGTGTGGT
>CAYULK010000312.1:0-2731 GCA_964445625.1 uncultured Calditrichota bacterium | reverse complement strand
GATGATGGCGGTGAGAACTGGTATATTCTGCCGCATATCAGGGATGATAGTAATGGTGAAGAAATACTCACGTCAATATATTACTCGGCCGGGGTCAGCTATAATGATACCGAATCAATGTATTGGGCCGGGAGCGCAGGTGGTCTGGCTATGACATCTGATAAAGGTAACTCATGGCGTGTATTCAGATCATTTGAGTCAACAAGGAAAATGAACAGTGCTGCTGCCTATGCTTATCCCAGTCCGTTTTCACCATCGCGCAATGGTTATGTCCGGTTTCAGTATGATATATCGGGTAGTGGCGAGGTCCTGGTAGAAGTTTTCGACTTTTCAATGGATAAGGTGGCCACTATTCAGGATTATAAATATCTTGATGATCCGGTTGATGCCGATCGCAGTACAAAATGGGATGGGCGCGGGGATAACGGGAATATCGTCGCCAGCGGTGTGTATCTGTTCCGCCTGAAATTGGCCGATAAAGTAGTCTGGGGTAAGGTAGTTGTGATCAATTAAAATCTATTGGCAATAGGCGATATGCAATTGACTGATCGTACCAGGCAGGAAAAACATGGTAGGTCTGGTCCCGGGGCTGTCATCCTGAACTTGGTTCAGGATCTGAACAATTAGATGCTGAAATGAATTCAGCATGACCCCAGCGGCTGGATGAGCAGGTATTAATGAAGCAGGTTTTAAAATATTGAATAATAGAGGTGATGGTTGAAAACAATAAGGGCGGTTTTAATAATATTGGTAATGGCTGTATCGTTGATGGCTGAAGGGAATGGTGGTTATGCCGGATCATATCTGCGCATGGGGTTAGGTGCCCGTGCGCAATCTTTGGGGAATACCGGTATCGCCGGTCAGGTGAATGCATATTCGTCATTTTATAATCCGGCGGCATTCGGCTTTATTGAGGATAAGCTGGTTGGCTTATCACATAGTTTTATGTCTCTGGATCGCAGAATTAATTATATCAGTTTTTCAATGAAAGTACCGCCGGCAGCCGGTTTTTCGATCAGCTGGATAGAGAGTGGGTTTAGCAATATCAACTCCTATAACTCAATCGGTCAGAACACAGGGGAAATTAATCAATCTGCCAACGCGGTCTATTTTTCGTTTGGTCGTAAGATTGTTGATAATCTTTCAATCGGTATTTCATTGAAAATTCTGTTTGAGTATATCAATGATGGGACCGATGAATTTGATTATAGCTCCAATGGTGTCGGTTTTGATTTTGGTGTGCTTTACAAATTACGCGAGGATCTGACATTGGCCTATCAGATCAAGGATATAAAATCGCAACTGAAGGCACAAACGGATAAAATATTTGACCGGGGAGGTACGACAATTGATCCGTTCCCGGTGATCAATAAAATTGGTGCGTTCTACCAGACTCCTTTACGCTGGTTAAATATAGCTTATGAGTTTGAGTGGAGTAATAAACGGGCAAAGAAACATCATATCGGTCTTGAAGCAATTCATGGTAAAAATCTGGCATTACGTGCGGGTTTTAATGGTGATGTGCTGACTTTCGGCGCAGGGATGGATTTTAAATTTTTAGGTATTGAATCCTTTGTGGATTATGCGTTTCTGCCCTCTGTTATCGATGAAGGAAGCAGTCATGTATTTTCATGGCAATTGGCTATTTAATTTATATAAATGACAGGTGTTATATGCGTTATATTTTAGTATTTGTTTTTTTATTCGGTATTGCGGTTTGCATGGCTCAGACCGGAATGGCATTCATGAAAATTGGTATTGATGCACGTGCAGCAGCCATGGGTGAAGCATATACATCGTTGGCAAATGATGCATCGGCTACATACTGGAATCCGGCCGGGTTGGCTCTGGCAAATTCTAATTCGGTTGTTTTAATGCATAATTCATGGATCCAGGGTGTGAGTCATGATTTTGCTGCCGTCCAATTGTTTCAGGGCAAACACAATATTGCTGTTTCACTGAATATGATGTTTGTTTCGGGAATTGAATTGCGTGGAGAAAGTGCCACTGAGGTGCCGGATGGCGAAACAAGTGCGCATAATGTTAATCTTGGTCTGAGTTATGCCACAGAGCTCGGAAACAACTGGAAAATTGGTGGGCAGGCTAAATATTTATACGAAAAATATTATCTTGTATCTGCTGCCGGATTTGCTTTTGACCTGGGTTTCATGAAACAGAATATTTTACCGGATTTATCATTTGGAGCTGTATTGCAAAATATCGGCAGTATGGCAAAATTGAAAAATGAATCCACCAAACTGCCGATGTCGTTGCGTACCGGAGTGAGCTATTACTTGCCCTGGAATATATTTGAAAACAGGCCCCTGGTAGCCGCTGATTTGTATTATATAAATAATGATGTGACCAGAGTGGGACTCGGTTTTGAAACCGGCGTTCTGGAAAATCTGGATATCCGTGCCGGTTATATTCTGGGTAGTGAAAGTTTGGGCTTAACCGCCGGTTTGGGCGTTAGATATGGTGTTTTCAATATTGCGTATGCCTTTGTCCCGCTGGACTATGATCTGGGAAATTCACATCGATTCTCACTGGCTATTGGATTTAATTGACAGTGCATGACACCAGTACAATTGAATATTATATACGGATAAGACAGAAAGACCATCCTATGGCTTTGAATCAGATTTATGCTATTACAGCCAAAAACTTTGTTATTTACAACGGATCGCCGGGGCGATTAGCAAAAATTTTACTACCCCGGTTAAGATATTTT
>CAYULK010000311.1:0-2751 GCA_964445625.1 uncultured Calditrichota bacterium | reverse complement strand
GCAAATATGCAACGATATTTATGGCACGCAGATTACACGGATCAAACGGATTTCCCCCCGTGAAACGAGGCAGGACGGATTATTTATAATATATTTTTAAATCCGTATTAATCTGTGGACAAAAGTTTTTTAGGCACTTTAGTCACTTTTAACTTTAGTCAGCACGGCTTGCCGCGCTCTGAATTAACCTGACTAAATACCGGAGTTATTATAAAAATCCCTGAAAATTTAGATTTTTACTGGAAAGAACTGGAGATTTCAGAACTTAAGTCGCTTATTCCAGTCCGGGAACAGTTGCACTACGCTGTGCAGTTTATCGCTCTGACAGGAAAATACCTGATTGAACAGCGTCCCGATGACAGCCACACCGGCTTGAGTTGGGATCAGGATCTTTCTGCTTTTGTGGGTGAACCAATCATCCGTAATACCGGTTATTTTATTGCCTTATCACCATCAAAACTGGAATTAAGTATTCGTGATCAGGCAAAAAACATAATAGATTCAAAAAATCTTGATAAAAATACGCGGGATTCCATACTGATATGGTTGAAATCAGCCCTTAAAGAGACCGGGATTGACAGCGATAATCTTTCACTGCAGATGCATTATGAAATACCGGATCATCCCATTGCCCATGGTCAGAATTTTGAATTCAAAAAACCGGAATACTTTTCTGTTTTATCAGACATCTATGCAAATGCAGCGCATGTTTTATCTGTAGTTCAACAAACCATTAAGAGTTCATCACCCGTTCGTTGCTGGCCACATCATTTTGATATCGCTATGCTGCTAACACTTGATCCGGAAAAAGATGCTGAGCAAGCCAGGTCGATTGGGTTAGGAATGTCACCGGGAGACGCAACATATGCTGAGCCATATTTTTATATTACACCATGGCCATATCCGGAGAAATCTGCTGAGCTGCCTGACCTGGACGGATCGGGGTTCTGGCATACAGAAGGCTGGGCAGGTGTGGTGCTGCCGGTATCAGATATTTTCAAAGCTGCGGTACAGCAGAGAATAGTTGAGGATTACATGCTCCGGGGAATAAAAGCGTGTTTATCACTACCTGGTGGATGATGTCAGATTAGATCAACAGTGGATCGGTAATGCACTCCACAATGGCCGGTCTGACAGCCCAGGCACCCATGGCAGCCGGCACTCCTTCTCCTCTCGCCAGTTTTTCCAGCGTCGTGCTATTTCTTCTTTCAGGTAATTTTAATCCAGGTATTACTTTTACCCGAAAAATAATTTTCTTATTTTCCATTGAACGAACACGGCACGCGATATTCATCCATAATTGATAATATATTATGCAATATGACGAAATAAAAATTTCAGCTATCATCACGACGTATAACCGGGCTAAACTTGTTACCCGTGCAATTGAATCGGTTATAAAACAGAAATCAGCAGTCGATGAGATTATCGTTGTTGATGATGGGTCCACAGATGGCACAGACAGGATTATTCAAGATAAATTTCCCCAGATTAAATATCTATATCAGGAAAATCAGGGCATCAGCGCTGCACGAAATCTTGGTATCAAACAGGCAATATATCCCTGGATCGCATTTCTCGATTCAGATGATGAGTGGCTGGCAGATAAACCGGTTAAACAGCGGGCGGCTCTTTTTGCAAATCAGGATTATAAAATCTGTCATACAGATGAAATTTGGATTCGCAGGGGAAAACGTGTAAACCAGATGAAGAAACACAAAAAGCACGGTGGTGATATATATACTTATTGCCTGCCGCTTTGCATAATATCCCCTTCTTCAGTGGTGATACATAGGGATATATTTTTAAAATATGGTGTATTTGATATAGATCTTCCCGTCTGCGAAGATTACGATATGTGGCTAAGAATTTGTGCATTTGAAAAGATATTATATCTGGATGAACCGCTAATTAAAAAATACGGTGGTCATTCCGATCAATTATCCCATAAATACTGGGGTATGGATCGCTTCAGAATAAAAACATTGATAAAAATGCTTGATAATAACCGGTTAAGCACAGAGAAGAAACAATCTACTCTGAACGTGCTTTTAAAGAAAATCAGGATTTATCGATCAGGTGCAGAAAAACGGGGAAAAGATGATGAAGCAGCATATTATTCGGAGTTATACAAGAAATATCAACTTTTTTTAGATGAAACATGATAGATTAATAATAAAGTCTAATGACCAATTACAAATTGAAATAATCTCGTATCTGACCCTCGCCCTTTGGCGAAGCCATCCCTTTGGGATAATCCCCCTCCCTAATCGCAATTAGGGAGGGGGAAAGAGGGGGTGGGTTATAATGTCAAAGAAACCAACCTTTTATTCTTCTGCGATCCATATATTCCCAGACTAATATGGCATAAAATGGTATATATTCGAGCAGTAGAATCCATGTCTGTTCATGCCAGATGCCCGTAAGCTGATAATTGTGTAATACCTGATATGATAACTGTATTAAAAATGTAAATACCAGCCAGCTCCATCCGGGCAGGAAAATCAGAAATGGTATGATCCATAACAGATACCAGGGATGCAGGGTTGGCGTCAGTAATAAGAAAGTTCCGGTTATCATAAAAGCAGCCGTAAGCGGCCGGATACCCGGCGGATAAAATTTTGACTGCGATTTCCGCCATTGATCGGAAATCACAAATAGTAAAATGACTAGAGCAAATATTTTATAGTAAAATTCCTGGTTCAGATAGACCATTTCAAGATGGTCGTTCAAATTAAAAGACCCTATGTT
>CAYULK010000310.1:0-2779 GCA_964445625.1 uncultured Calditrichota bacterium | reverse complement strand
AATTGACCGGCCCCGGGTAGTTTTATTTTTTAATTAACTTTACTATCCAGAGCAGAATTACAGCACCGACAAAAGCAGTGATTAAAGCGCCAATCAAGCTTCCGGTATAAATTCCCAGAATATCAAATACAAAACCGCCAATTAATGCACCAATGATGCCTACAACCAGGTTACCAATCAGGCCAAAGCCTTCCCCTTTCATAAATTTTCCAGCCAGCCAGCCGGCAACTGCACCAATAACTAAAAATAGGATGATATTCATGGCTCCCTCCCTCATATTTTATTGGAGCCGGTCAATATTTTACCGTAATAGGAATGTTGGATAAAAATAAGCAGGAAATCTAACAAGTACAAATGTTTAGTTGCAAACAGGCAGGTTTCAAAAAGCGACTCCGATCTCAACAATTATCTGGCCTCTCAGATTCATGTCAAATGCATAATCGATTCGAAATATTTCAATATATGGCAGATGTATATGAATGCCTGCACCAAATCCACTCATGACATTTTGTATGTTATACTCTGATGGATCACTCCAGATAATTCCGGCATCCGCAAAAAGACCGGCACTTAACCCGATCTTTAGATTTCTAAGATAAACATCGGGAACAGGTGGCGCACTAAGTGAAAAATATCGGATAGGGATCAAAGGAAATCGTAACTCTATACTTCCCATATTGATATTCCGGCCTTCCTTTTCTATGTAAAAATGTCCCCGGATTCGTTCACCAAAACCAATGTAATTTAAACGATATACCGGAACTTCACCGTCAAGATAGCTCTGATAGGCACGAAATGATGCAATAACGGGACCAAGTTTCTTATATCCTCTTAAATCAAGATCATATCGGCTATATCTGTTATACTCCTGAAATATACCGTTGCGGTAAAGAGCAAATTGACTCATAATTCCACGGGTGGGGTAGGAATACAGATCACGTGTATCATATTGCAGAACCAGCTGCAAACCCCACAGGATTTCTGTACTCTCACCGGAGAGCATATATTGTTTCGCATATTCATCTACATTAATATGATCTATGTTTAATGACAATGCAGTCCGGAAGTATATATCCCACCATTTCCCCAATGAAACTTCTCCCAGGTAATGTCTTTCTTCGAACTCAAGAGTCCGGTGATTAAATGTGGTTTTACTAAATTTTAAACCGGATGTTAGATGCAGTGAGTCACTCATCCAGGGATCTGAATATGAAAAACCGAATCCCGGTCGGTATCCAAACCAGACTCCCCCCCAGATTCTTTCATTCTGCCCCCGAAAATTACTGTGTACAAGGCTTAAACCATAGGACCATTTAGACCAGTCCCTTTCACGCATGGTTAAAATTGGAACCGGGTAAAAATAGAGTCTTTCGGTAACATCAATAATCAGAAGGAGTTCATCATTTTCCTTCGGATAAATCTGCATTTCAACCTGATTAAATAAATACAGGTTTAAGACGCGCTGACGTGATCTGTCCAATAAAAACCATGTGAGTGTATCACCCTCATTGAAAAGCAGCTCACGTATAATTACATTTTCTTTAGTGTCATCATTACCAATAACAACAATATCGGTAACCCGTTTATTGAGTGGAGTCCTTTCCTGAGCCAATAATCCGGATGTACAGAGCAAGATCATCATTACAAGCTTGCCCGTGATATATATGTTTTTTAAACTTGTCATATTAACCGATAAATACCAATCTGATTAAAAGTACGAATTTACACCTGCCATATGAAAAATAACAAAAAAAATATTTCTGTAATCAATATTCTTTTGCTCGTACTATCTTTGGTCGGATACATCATCCTGTCAATAATTGAGAATCCGGCAGTAAATTTCTCTCAATATATGATAGTAATTGTTCTTGTATACATTCTGTATCTATATTTTGTTCTGCGGATTTTAAAAACCGGTATATCCGGTGTCGGAAATATTTTCCTGGTGCTGGTATTCGGTTTAATCTTCCGGGTATTACTTATCAGTCAGGATCCCTGGTTCTCAAATGACGTTTACCGCTATATATGGGATGGTCGGGTCAGTGCAGCCGGTATTAATCCCTACCAATATCCACCAGATCATATACAACTGGAACATTTACAGGATGAGGATATTTTTCCTGAGATTAATTATCCTGAAATTGCTACCGTATATCCGCCCGTCACCCAGTTCTTCTTCTGGTTGAATTTTCATATTGGTGACTCCATGGTCTCATGGAAAATAATCCTGCTATTGCTGGAAATCTCGCTTACAATGATTTTATTCAAATTGGTTGAATTTCTCAAGATAAATAAGATGCGTGTGATGCTCTTCACACTTAATCCGCTGGTAATCACAGAAACCTATATGAATGGCCATTTCGAAATCCTGGGTTTACTTTTTTTATGGTTGGCAATTTATTTATTCTATGTTAAACGAGAGTGGCTGTGCATTCTGGCCGTTGTCCCGGCAGTTCTGGTTAAGTTTTTACCCTTGCTTATTTATTTGCCATTTATGCGCCCGCAATTTTGGAAAAAAATACTGGTAATAATCGGTATTACAGCTATATTAATATTTCCTTTTGCGCTGTCCGGAGTTATTCCTATGTCCGGATTTTTCTCCTATGTAAACAGGTGGTCATTTAATGGTGCAATATTTAAAGTCATCACTTCCATAATATATTTATTGCCGGTTAAAGCAATAAACATAGGATCTTTTAATTTGAACGACCATCTTGAAATGGTCTATCTGAACCAGGAATTCTACTATAAAATATTTGCTCTATTCATTTTACTATTT
>CAYULK010000309.1:0-2807 GCA_964445625.1 uncultured Calditrichota bacterium | reverse complement strand
CGTCATAAATATATTACTGTAATCATATAAAAATTATATATTTAGAAATAATAAATGTTGAGTTAAAGTACTGATTTGGTTATATTTACAAAATTTTGCAACGGAGATGGTTTTGGTTGTATTTGATAAAGACCGGTTAAATTCGATCAGGAGTAATTTTAAAAACAAAAGGGTGCTCATTTTTGGGGATATAATGCTTGATGAGTATCTGATCGGCAATGTAAAACGAATATCACCAGAGGCACCGGTTCCGGTAGTTGAAATAGAGGAACAACAGGTGCGTTTTGGCGGCGCTGCGAATGTGGCGCTCAATATTCATACCCTTGGATGCAATCCTGTATTAGTTGGTGTTCTGGGATCAGATCGCGATGGAGATAGATTCCGGGACTTAATGCGTGAGCATGGACTGTCTGAATGCGGGTTGGTCGAGGTTGAAAACAGGCCAACAACTGTAAAAACAAGGGTGATCGGAGATATGCAGCATATCACACGCATTGACCGGGAATCAAAATCCTATCTCTCAGGAGACGATGAGCAGGCATTAATCAGGGTGGCAAAAGAGCAGATTCCGGAATCTGACGGCATCATCTTGCAGGATTACAATAAGGGTGTTTTAACAGAACTCGTGATTGAATCCGTCATCAAAGAAGCAAACAGATTTGGGAAACTCGTAGCAGTTGATCCAAAATTCGTAAATTTTTTAAAATTCGAGGGTGTTTCACTTTTCAAACCAAATATTAAAGAAACTGAAGAGGCACTGGCCCTGCAGATATCAAATGAAGAAGATTTAATAACCGCAGGAAGAAAATTACTGGCACAATTATCCGCTATGAATGTGCTTATTACCAGAGGCCCAAAAGGAATGACACTTTTTGAAGGTTCCGGAGATGTGACTCATGTTCAAACGATGGCCAGAAAAATCGCTGATGTATCCGGTGCCGGCGATACTGTCATAAGTACACTGACTGCAGCATTGCTGGCAGGAGCCAATTATCGTGAAGCGGCAACCATGGCTAATTATGCGGCAGGAATCGTTTGTGAAGAAGTGGGTATCGTCCCGGTTGGTTTGGATAAATTGTTTAGGGTATGTCTTGGGTGAAGTAATAAAACGCAATGACTTAGCGCAGTATGTATCGTCCTGGCATAAGTCCGGGAAAAAAATAGTGTTCACGAATGGCTGTTTTGATGTTTTGCACCGGGGACATGTAGAATATTTAATTGCTGCGCGAAAACATGGCGATCTGCTTCTGGTTGGAGTTAATACGGATTCATCTGTAAAAAAACTTAAGGGTGAGAACAGACCTCTGGTTGGCGAACAGGACAGGGCATTTATTTTGTCGCAGCTTGTCGCAGTTGATGCTGTTGTATTATTTTCAGAGGAAACTCCTTACAATCTGATAAATGAAGTAAAACCTGATGTATTAGTTAAAGGTGGCGATTATTCAGTAAATGAAGTAGTCGGCCGGGAAATTGTAGAAGCATCCGGAGGTGAGGTTATAATAATTCCTCTGGTTACCGGCAGATCTACAACGAATCTTATTGACAAGATTCGTTCGACATCGTAAGTGCAGAATATTGGAAAGAGACCGGGTGAATATATGTCATTTCGTTTAAATATATTAGTAATTGCGTTTTTAATAGCAGGCTGTGCGCATCAGACTGATAATATTAAAAAGTCCTACCAGTTCAGCGAGCGTAATGCCAGCCAGAATGTGTTCATTTCTGAAAATGTAACAAATTCGATTGACTCAGTACATCTTTATTATCAACATGCATTGAACTCACTGCATTTTAAGGACACACTGGGGGCGCAGATATATTTTGATAAGGCCTTTGGTGTTCTCTCTTCATTTGACGAAGAAACAAAGACTGTTTTAATGGAATGGCAGGCCTATGACAGTCTGATCACTGAGATGGGAAAACGATATGAGATCATTTTCGGTGAAGATGTTTTTGAGCAAGCTGCTGAAGAAGTACGTGAGGAATTATCACAGATTGAAGATAATGCATTCGGTGATTCTCTTGATTTCACACAGGAAGTCACAGCGATTGATACAAATGAAAATATCATACCATTAATAATTAATCACCGGGTTGAGCTGGCGATGAAATATTTCCAGACAAAGGGGCGTCCGGTTTTTACACGCTGGCTGGAAAGATCCGGTAAGTATGAAAATATGGTCAAGTCCATTCTCAGAGAGCATGATCTGCCGGAAGATCTGGTATATCTCGCTATGATTGAAAGCGGTTTTAATCCGAACGCTTATTCTTATGCCCGTGCTTCAGGAATGTGGCAATTCATCTATGCAACGGGTAAATATTATGGTCTGCGCAGTGACTGGTGGTTTGATGAACGCAGAGACCCGCTGTTGGCTACAGAGGCCGCGGCCAGACATCTAAAAGACTTATATGAGAGATTTGATGACTGGTACCTGGCAATGGCCGGATATAATTGTAATCCGAGAAAGATTGAAAGACGTATTAGTCAATATAACACCCGCGATTTTTGGAAATTGAAACGTTTGCCCCGACAGACCAGAAATTATATACCGACTTATATCGCGGCCACGATTATGGCAAAAAATCCTAAAAAATACGGATTTTATATTGAAAAGCAGAAACCCGTGGTATATGATACTGTTATGATTTCCGAAGCAGTGGATCTGAATGTCGTTGCAAAATGTGTTGACACCACATTTGCTGCCATTAAAGAATTAAATCCAGCTGTAAAGAAATGGTGTACACCACCCGGAATTGGTGATTTTACATTGAATATTGGTAACAACTAATGCCACTGTGCGTACTAA
>CAYULK010000308.1:0-2813 GCA_964445625.1 uncultured Calditrichota bacterium | reverse complement strand
GAGGAATCAACATTTAATAATGCCTTTGCTAAAATTATGTCAGGCGATACTGTCATTACAGATGAGGAGGTAATGGAAAGTTATGATAAATCATGGCCAATTGAAATAAAACTTAATTTTGCCCGCAACCTAAACTTTTTAGGCTTTCCCCATCTTACTGAAAATATTTGCCGGGGAGTGGTAAGAGAACATCCTGATTCAAGCGGCAGCTATCTGGCAATTGATCTGCTCTGGCAGGCGGGAAGGCTAACTGAGAACGACTTTACCAATTTCAAAAGTTTCCTCGATAGTTTAACTCGTCCGGGTGATGATGAGGTGATTTATGAAGAGGCTGAATTGATACGTGATGGATTCATCGATGAAACAAACCTTGCCAAAAGATCGGGTATCATACTACAAAAAATTCAAAAGCCCGGAGATAGCATCCCAGGCGCTGCTTGATCTGTTTATAAATGCACTACTCAATGAAAATGATTATGAATTGGCATCTCAAATATACAACAGGCTTAAAAGTGAATTTCCTGCTTCTCAGGCGACACTGGAAGCTATAAATCATCTTGGGATTATTCAGGATAATTTTGATTTGCCCGAGGCATTAATTATACCCGATAAATATGAGTTACTGGGCAACTATCCCAATCCATTTAATCCCTATACACATATAAAATTCTCCATACCGAAAATTTCTTCAGTAGAAATTCAGATATTTAATATCCTGGGACAAAAGGTCAGAACACTGCGGGTCGATCCCATTTTACCGGGTATCTATAAGATTACATGGGATGGTAAAAACAGAAATGGCATCCTGATGTCGAGCGGCACATATATATACAGGATAAAAGCAGAATCTTTGACGGGTGATGGAGAAAAGTTCGTGAAATCATCCAAGATGGTATTATTAAAATAACGACATATGTCGCTATGGTAAATGATATTCTACCAGGTGTGCTTAATATTGACATGCTAATGTAGCCAATTTGTTATTTCCAACGGATCGCCGGCGCGATTAGCAAAATTTTACAAACCGGATATATTCATTTAACGCAGAGATCGCAAAGTTTTTTTTATGATACATTTTTTAATTCCTCATTTCCAAGGTGTTTGTGTGAAGGAGCGATTAAGCCACAGATTGGCACGGATTTCATATAAAAATTATTATTATTTTAGTTTTAATCCGTGCAAATCAGTGGTTAAAAAAAGTTTATTTGGCGGTAATCCCGGCTGCCATTTTCTTTAAAATGCAAAAGTTCTATAATATAGCGTTTTTATTACTTCTTATAAATGTGAATTTGCAAGCTGAACATCCGGATTCATGTCTATTAAAAATTGCTGAACATGAAGCGTTAATAGAAAATGCATGCAGACTTTACAATATTAAGCCGAATATTCTCTCTTCGGTGATTTTTGTCGAAAGACAATTAAACTATGATTGGTCCGATGATGCTTTGGATATCATATTAGCAAAAACCGGACATAACAGTTCTATCGGATTCTGCCAGGTAAAATTAAAAACCGCCTACTGGATCGAAGTGCAATTAAATGACTCTTCAAGTATATACTGGCCGGGAAAGGAATATTCCAATATATTATCAGTAAGTCAAAGCCCAGAAGAACTAATCGTTAAACTTGAAAATGACTCACTTAATATCATGTACGCTGCCGCATATCTCAGGATCATTCAAAGCAGATGGAATAAATCCGGATATCCGATCCCTGACAGAGCAGACATCCTTGGAACATTATATTCTACCGGACTATTTAATCCGGATGGAACGGAGAGGTTGCCCCGAAGTAATCCGGAGGCGAATATGTTTGGCATGAAAGTGAAAGAGGCACTACACCTTTTTATGGGTTATTAACATAATATGTCATCAAAGATTTGTGTCAAATCGTGGACCTGTTTGGGGCGGGTCAATTTTTCAATATAATTGTAATCAGTCGCTTCGGCCCGTGAGCACCCAACACCAGTTTTTTCTCGATATCGGATGTACGCGAAGGACCGGTGATAAATGTGGCGTAGCTCCAGTCGTTGTCGGTATTGCTTATTTTTTTTAACACGTTATCCAACGAAGATACCAGCTGGGTTTGTCTGGCCAAAACAATATGCACCGGTGGTAAAACCGTCAACCGGCGTCCCCCCGCTATGCGGCTGTTGATAAAAATGCTTCCGGTTCGGGCAATCAGATATTCAGCTCCGGATACACCGGCCTCATAACGGGAAAAATCCGGTGAACTGATGCTTAAATCCGTTTCCATGTCAAAATAGTTCCTGATATCCGGATTTATTTGAACTATCTGATCAATTAATTCATTTTGAAAATATTTCGAGGATGCCGGGCCAAAGGGTTGTAAAAGATCTGCTAATGCATCCGCCATCTCAGCTATGGATGCACAGAGAATGACTTCGCCATGTAATATTTCTTGGCACTTGATAAACTGCTGCATCATCTCATCTGCACCCGATTTATAATCCGAATATATTTTTTCATCAGGAACGATTTCGGGTATTACCGGCTGTGAATTATGAGACAGATGCAATGCGTCTCTACCTTCACCAACTGCTTTGGATTCATTGCCTATTGCCAATCGCCTATTGCCAATGGTCTTTGCTGATCTCAGCTTATTTAAAATATCTTCCTTACTGCTCATATTAATCTCCACCGGGCCACATGAATGTGTCCCCACGATGATAGCCAATTGCCAATCGCCTATTGCCTATCGGTCACCCTTTTCCCACATCTGCCCAAACGTCTTCTTTGGCAGGGCCGGAACCCGTTTCCGCTTGTTTTTTGGCAGCAGATATTTTATAAGGG
>CAYULK010000307.1:0-2818 GCA_964445625.1 uncultured Calditrichota bacterium | reverse complement strand
CAGGGCATTCTGGGTAGAGGAGAATGGTATTATCTGGCTCGGCACAGCCGGCGGCTTTAGAAAATCAGATTGGATACCAGATAATTGAGACCCCGGCCTATCCCGGAGTTTTGTGGTTTGGCTCTTCCGCTGCAGGTCTTTGCAGTTATGACAAAAGAAGTAAAGCACTGAAAACATATATCATCGATACGTCTGACGTACAACCCAGCGCAAAAAATTTTGTTAAAGCATTGGCATATGATCGTGAAAACCCGGCGCGGTTATTTGTCGGTGCCAATGACGGCTTCACTATTTTCGATATTGAAACGGAGTCATTCAAAACCTGCCGCAGTAAGAAGAAAAATTTTGCCCGGCGCAGTTCGGATAATATAATGTGTTTCCATCGGGATGATGCAGGTAATTTATGGATTGCGACTTATGGCGGCGGCATCATGCGTTTTAATTTAGAGACGGAAGAGACAAAGATATATACGGTTCAGAACAGCGATTTACCCAGTAATGGTGTTTATTCTATTGTCCCGGATAATAATGGATTTTTCTGGCTCAGTTCTAATCGCGGCATATCTCGTTTTGATCCTCGGACCGGAAGCTTTAAAAATTACACAGTGGATGATGGTTTGCAGAATGATGAATTTAACGGTGGCGCCTATTTTAAGAGTTTTAGCGGTGAGATGTTTTTTGGCGGGCTTAATGGCTATAATTCCTTTTATCCCGAAAGTATCACCGATAATAATATTGAACCTGAGGTGATGATCACCGGTTTTAAAATATTCAACCGGAAAATTATACCGGGTGAGGATAGTCCGTTAAAGAAAAATATTTTACTGACAGATTTTATTGAACTGGATCATTGGCAAAATGATATTGCCTTTGAATTTGTCGGTTTACATTTTTTTCGTCCGGAAAATAATAAATATGCATATATCCTGGAAAATTATGACCCCGGCTGGAGGCAGGTGGGAACCATTCGCAATGCGGTTTACACCAACCTGGACCCGGGTCAATATATGTTTAAGGTACGTGCGTCCAACAGCGATGGTGTTTGGAATAATAAAGGAAAATCTATTTCAATTACAATACATCCTCCATGGTGGAAAACGAACTGGGCATATGCCGGTTATATATTTCTTGCAGCCATTTTTGTGTTTGGTGTGGATCGTTTTCAGCGCTATCGTTTGAGCCAGCGTGAGATACAACGCACCCAGATCCGGGAAGCCGAATTACGGGCACATGCAGCGGAGGCAGAAAATAGTCGTAAATCACAGGAACTGGAAGAAGCACGCAAATTGCAACTGGCCCTGCTTCCCGAAAAATTACCTGAATTGCCGAATTTACAGATAGCGGTTTATATGAAAACGGCCACGGAAGTTGGTGGTGACTATTACGATTTTTATATCTCGGCAGACGGTACCCTGAATGTCGCCATGGGTGATGCCACCGGTCATGGCATGCAGGCGGGAACTGTCGTGACGCTGATGAAGGGGTTGTTCAGTGCTGATGCCGGCCGGATGGAAATCACAGATTTTTTTGCCCAAAGCAATGAAGCCCTTAAAAACCTGCGATTTGGCCGGATGATGATGGCTTTTACACTGATCAAAATCAGGGATAATAAGCTGATATTATCATCGGCTGGAATGCCACCGGCCTATATATATCGGCCGGCAAATTTAAAAGTAGATGAGATTTTGCATGAATCCATGCCGCTGGGAGCTCTAAAGTCATTTGATTATCAGGTACACCGGAGTGAACTGGCCGGCGGGGATACGATTTTATTGTTTTCCGATGGCTTGCCGGAATTAAAAAATCCGGATGGTATCCAGTTTGACTATCAAAGGGTGGAACAGATTTTCAAAGAGGAAGCCGATAAACCGGCCCAGGCAATTATTGACCGTCTGGTCGATGCCGGAGAAATGTGGCGCAAAAATCAGCCGCCCGATGATGATATTACCATGATGGTGATTAAGGCCAAGTAGGGCCACATTCATGTGGCCAACATGCCCCGGCCCCGAGTCTATATGAAAAGGCAAACAGGCCAAAGGCTAAAAGAAAGAGGACTCAGGCTCAAGGCTTCAGGACTGTCATTCAGTCCCGGAACGGGACCCCGTTGGGATAGGAATCTTTCCGGATTGTTCAGAATCAAATCATCCAGTATTTGATAAAAATCCAGTATCGGGCAACGAGTTTTCAGAATCCAACATATAGTATCACGCATTGAGGCAATTTTATTTGCAAATAGAATTCCGTGGAATTAAATTACACATTCTTTAGTGGCGCTTTAGCTCAGTAGGTAGAGCAACGGACTGAAAATCCGTGTGTCCCCAGTTCGATTCTGGGAGGCGCCACAACAAAAAAAGCCCCGCCTCCGTCGGGGTTTTTTTGTAAATTCCAAACTCCAGGCACCAAATTCCAAATCTCCGGTTTAAATTACGTTTATACATTTATATATCTTTCAATCATTGGCTTGATTATTGCCTCTATTTTTAAGTATGAATGTGAATTCAGACAAGAAATATGATCTTGATAAAAGGACATTTGTATTTGCCAAAAGTGTCAGAGATTATGTAAATAAATTGCCAGGGAAAATCACAAATACTGAAATCGGTAGACAATTGATAAGGTCTGCCGGTTCTGTGGGTGCGAACTACATTGAAGCAAATGAAGCATTAAGTAAAAAAGATTTTCTTATGCGTATAAAGATTTGCAAGAAAGAGGTTAAAGAGAGTCGATATTGGCTGGAGCTCAGCACACCGAATAATGAATATAGTGACCTAAAATCGCACTTAATCAGTGAATCCACACAACTATTAAAAATATTTGC
>CAYULK010000306.1:0-2823 GCA_964445625.1 uncultured Calditrichota bacterium | reverse complement strand
AACACAGCACAGGAGTCAACTTAGGGATTAATAGTGGTTCAATTAAAAACTATTATTGTTGATGACAAGTGGCTTATCCGTTCCGAGTTAAAATATATGCTCAGTCGATATCCCAGTATCAAAGTTGTAGGTGAAGCTGAGAATGCAGACGAGGCAATCCGGTTGATAACCGAACAAAAGCCCGATGCCGTTTTTCTGGACATCCAGATGCCGGGATCCTCCGGCTTTGATCTGCTTGATAATCTGGATATTGATTTTAAATTAGTTTTTATCTCCGCCTTTAAAAAATATATAACAGAAGCAAAAAAATATCACCCGGTTGAATTTTTACTAAAACCGATCAATGCTGAAAAGCTTTCGAAAACAATAAATAAACTAAAAAAAGCCATGGCGATCGAAGGTGACGGTGGTTAAGATTTTGTCCGCTAGTTATAGTACATGAAAAAAGATATCAAGATTTGAATAATATGTGACAAATGTCATTATTTTAGTTTTATCAATGCATAGTTTCATCTGATAATCCTGGGAATTTAGCATTTAACCATATAAGGAGATAACCATGCGACGCAACATTAGCATCCTGCTTTTTTGGGTAATAATCTTAACCGCAGGATTTAATATGCTTTTGGCGGCTCCAAGTGGAATAATTGTCGGAAAGATAACTGATTCAATCACGGGTAAACCGCTACCCGGGGCAAATATCTATATTGAGGGTACCGGCATTGGCGCTGCCTCTGATCTAAGAGGAGAATATTTGATTTTGCAGGCGCCATCCGGATCGCAAAACCTGATCGTCACTTATATAGGATATAAAGACAAAATAACTTCTGTTAACATTGATCCAGACAAAAAAAAGGAAATTGATATTCAATTAACATTAGATGTCCTGGAAGGTGAGACCATTGTCGTTACTGCTCAGATGGAAGGACAGGCAGCAGCGATAAACCAGCAATTACAATCAAACACGATTAAAAATATTGTTTCTTCGGAACGTATTATGGAAGTTCCGGATGCTAATGCCGCGGAATCAATCGGGCGATTGCCGGGTATTTCGGTTACACGTAGTGGCGGCGAAGCAAACCAGGTCGTCATTCGGGGTTTGGCGCCGGCTTACAATAATATTGCAATTGACGGTGAACTCATACCTGCCACAAGTCTTGGCAACAGGGCAGTGGATCTTAATATGATTTCTCCCACAGTACTTTCTGCAATTGAAGTGACCAAAGCGCTGACCTCTGATATGGATGCCAGTGCATTTGGCGGTACAGTAAACTTAATACTGAGAGATGCACCGAGTGGCTTTAAATATAACTTCCGTTTACTTGGCGGGAAAAATAACATGCGCTCTGATTGGAACCAGTATAAAGCATATTTTACTTTGAGCAACAGATTTGCCGGTGACAAATTCGGATTGATGGTTACAGGTGATCAGGAGCGCGTTCAGCGCGGTTCCGACCGCCTGACGTCAAACTGGTTTCCAATACATAACGATCGTCTGGCGGAGGGTGATCCGCCGCTTTATGCCTGGGCGCCAACGCTCCAATATTCGGATGAGCAACGGGACCGCTCAAGTTTTAGTGTGTTTATGGATTACCGTCTGTCAAATGGTTTACTTAAGTTTTCTAATTTGGTGTCCCGTTTAGAGCGCAATGAAAAACTTACCAACTATACTTTTAATAATGACCTCAACTATTTCTCGCCCAGCTACCGGGAGCGGATTCGTCAGATTGATGTGCTGTCAAATTCACTTGGCGGTGAACATTACTTCGGTTTCGGTGAGTTGGATTGGCGTGTTTCCCGTCTTACTTCATCGACACGTCATCCATCCGATCTCAATTTTCTTTTCAGGGAAGAAAATGCTCTCGATATGGCAGAAATTATCGGAACAGGATATTATAGTCCTGCTGATCTGATCGCCACAGCCAAACGGGATCTAAGCAATACAGGTCTGTTTAATGTGAATGAACGCTTTGAAAAATCCAGAGAACAGAATCTTGCCGCCCAGATCAATTTTAAATTGCCCTATACCCTAACCAGTTCAATGGCAGGTTATATAAAACTGGGCGGAAAAGTCCTTGACAAGACACGGGAAAGAGACCGTTCCCGCCTTCGTGTCGGTAGCTGGACAATAGGAAACGATAATGTTAATCCGGATGGTTCACAGCTAGAGTTTTATCACAGTCAGTATGGAACACCGGGTTTTGAATTTCCACGGGTGATGACCGGCCAGCCGGCCATTGCCAATTACATAGATCCGAATTTTGATGGTGGAAATTTTCTGAATGGCCAGTATCCATTTACGGTAGGATTTAATCGCGATGAATTAATGCGGATGTATGATCTGTATCTGAAAGACAATCTTGCAATGCCCCGCTTTGTGGAAGATTTGGAAGATTATGAAATAGAAGAAAGAGTGTCGGCGGCCTATATTATGTCAGAGCTTAATATTGGTCAAATAGCTATGTTGATGCCCGGTGTCCGTTTTGAATACACTGAAAATGACCTGACCGGCAGAATCGGATCTTTCCCCACGGAAGATTTTTTACCTGACCCGGCTGATTCCCGAATCAGGGATACGACAGCTGTTAGATGGTATGGTAACTGGTTTCCTATGCTCCAGCTACGTGTACGACCTGTGGATTGGTTTGATATCAGGCTGGCCTATACAGAATCAATTTCCAGGCCCCGCCATGCCTGGTTACTGCCTAATATAAGTATCGGGAGCGGCACATATAAGAAGGGAAATCCGGATATCAAACCGCAATTATCAAACAATTATGATCTCTTTTTATCATTTTACGGCAACAAGATCGGTTTGCTTAC
>CAYULK010000305.1:0-2832 GCA_964445625.1 uncultured Calditrichota bacterium | reverse complement strand
CCTTATACCTTTGGCCTTTTATCCTTTTGGCCTCTTTGCGATGAGCTATTTAAACTTTGTCTCTTTGTTACTTTGTTACTTTCTGAACGATTCTCTGTACAGGCATGTATCTATTAAAAAATCCCGGCCGGGTTTTCCAGATCCATTTCATTAATCGTAACATTATCCGGTAATTGATAGCAATGCACCACGGCCTGCGCCACATCCCCGGCCCGCAGCATTTTTTCCGTATCCCAGTCATAGGGCAGACCCGCCTGCATGGGTGTGTCGACAGAAGCAGGATATATCGTTGTCACCCGGATTCCTTTACTACCAACTTCCTGGCGCAATACATCAGCCATGGCCCGCAAACCATATTTTGACGCGCAATATGCCGCCCACTCAGAGAATGCAATTTTACCGGCTACGGAATTAATAAAAATGATCCGGCTGCCCTTTTTCATCATGGGCAGACAATTTTGTGTCAGATAAAAGGGTACCGATAAATTGGTTTCGATCACATCCTGCCAATCGTTCTTCTTCATCTCAGCGATTGAACCAACTCCTGCAATTCCGGCAGAATGAACCAGCAGCGTCAAATTTTTACCTGACTTTTCTATCAATTCGACCAAACTTTTCATTTCTGATTCGTTCTTAAGCTCCGCCGGATGAAAGTGGCATGTACCGCCAGCTGCATTAATTTCATTTTGCAGCGACTCAAGATCGGATAAATTACGCCCGGTGGCAATTATCTCAATTCCATGTCGGGCTAAAGCGATTGCGGTTGCCCGGCCGATGCCCTTACTGGCACCGGTGATCAGGGCGAGATCAGACACTTCGTCTCTCGCTTCTGATTAATTCCAGAAATTCTGTCCTGGTTTTGGGATCTTCCTTAAATGAACCAATGAGTGAAGATGTAATCATTTTCGCTTTTTGTTTCTGGACACCACGCATCATCATGCACATATGATATCCTTCAATTACTACTCCCACGCCATCCGGCTGTAGATGCTTATTAAGCACATCCGCTATTTGCTGCGTCATATTTTCCTGTACCTGTAACCGCCGGGCAAACATTTCCACAATGCGTGGAATTTTACTTAATCCTACCACTTTTCCCTCCGGTATATAGCCCACATGGGCCACGCCAAAAAACGGCAGCATATGATGTTCGCACAGACTGTAAAAATCGATATTGGTCACCACGACCATTTCATCATACTCTACATCAAAATGTGCCTGATTGATCAGATTCTCCGGCGATTCATTATAACCGCGTGTAACTTCTTTATACATTTTGGCCACACGGTAGGGTGTCTTCTCCAATCCCTGACGGTCGGGATCTTCACCGATGTTTAGTAAAATTGTACGTACTGCTTCTTCCATTGATTTTATATTTTTATCATTCATTGCTGAACTCCCAGCTCAAAATAATTATTATTTGTTTCCCATAATTTTAAATGATACAACATCCCCGGCGGAAATGCTAAACTCAGAGCATCCCACAGATACTGGATGATCACCTCACCGGTAGATAGATTCTGCTTAAAGAAATCAACCTGGAAGTTTAGGTGTTTGTAATCAAGCCGGTCGATCACCAACTTCACTTTTTGATCAAATTCCTCCAGCGCAATGATCATACCCCTGGTTGCATCCGGATATCCCTGCAATGCAACTTCTAATGTATAATCATGCCCATGCCCGTTTAAATTATTGCATTTATCATAAATATCCAGGTTTTCCTGTTCTGATAACTGCTCCGAATGCAGGCGGTGTGCTGAGGTAAACCGATATACCCGGTTGAATGTCATTTTATAATTCACGGTGATATTCTCCAGACATCTACATACAAATCACTGCGCTCATATAGCCGTATCTTATGGAGACTAAATTCACCTTTGTCGTTCAATTCTTCGTCAACCCGGTCAAACAGGACACGGGCGATATTTTCGGTTGTCGGTATTTGATCTTTAAAATAAGGTGTATCCAGATTGAGATACTTATGGTCAAAATCTTCCAGAACCACTTTTACGAGTCTTTTAAGATCGGTAAGATTTATAATCATACCGGTGTCAGGTTCGATTCTCCCTGTAATAGTGACATGCAATTCATAATTATGTCCATGCCCGTAAGGACTGGTAGATAAGCCAAATACCTGCTCATTTTTTTCCTGGTTCCAGTCATCCCGCCAGTAGCGGTGACTGGCCGAAAACTCAAATTTTTTTGTAATAAGTACTTTTTTATTCATCATTCCTTCTAAGATCATTGAATAGATAAAGATAAATTGGATTTATTTATTCCAAGATTGTAGTTTTTATAACCTATACCGGAAACCCTTCTAAAGAAGTCCTTGGGATAAATTACAAATTTTTCCATAAAAGATTTAATAAATCTAAGAAAATTATAAGTTAGAATTTGTAGATAAATATTAATTCATGAATCCACTCTAAAAAAGTGTATTCCTCATGCTGAACTTGTTTTAGCATCTTGTGTTTGCGTTTAAGATTCCAAAACTCCGAACGTAATTCGGAAGAATGACGCAACGACAGCAAAGATTTTTATAACCTCCCGACAGAGCCGAGCAGGCCGAAAGCTCCCCGAAAAACGAGGTAGACCAAAACACACCGGTTTTTTTATAATATTTATTTTATTTCGGTGAACTCGGTGGGCAATTTATATTCTATAAAAATAGATGTAGTGTTTCTTTCACTTTCCGGCCAAACATATTCGCCTCCGGATTGTTTCGGGGTGTCCTTTCTGTCCCATCCGGATTAAATAATCCCGTCGAATATAATGTTCCGAGAATGTCTGCTCTGTCATTAATTGAATACCCGGCTTTCTCCCATCTGCTCT
>CAYULK010000304.1:0-2832 GCA_964445625.1 uncultured Calditrichota bacterium | reverse complement strand
CTCAAAAAACAAACGCCATAATTTGTTTAATGAAGATGATGATCTTCTTAAAGCATCGGCCTTTTTCATATCACGTCCATTTTCTGCAGCCACATTGATCGCGCTAATGCTTACGATCTGGATTTACCCCAAGACGACCACAAATGTCAGCGAATTTATGATGCTGCTTATGTTGATTCCTGTGATACGGCTTGTACCGGGAATGTTTCCGCCAGAGATCCGCAAATCGATATATTTTCTGGTTGCACTATTTTTTATCGATCTTATGCAAAGAAACGCCGTCGGTTTTGTTCTATTTCAAAGACTCATGTTGATGATAGTGACAATCGGTGCTATGGCGATTATTACCTGGCTGATACGCCCCAAAAGTCCGTTTTATGCAAAAGATCTTAAACCCTGGCCCAAAAAATTACGTGGATTGACACCTGTCGTTCTGATTCTTCTGCCTGTATCCCTGGTAAGCAATCTGATCGGCAATGTTTCTTTGTCCACTACAATAACCTGGGGTATTATAGAAAGCAGTCATATCCTGGTGACTGTATATATCTCTGCTGCCGTAATCAGCGGGCTGATCACCGTACTTATCAGACGGCGACGGACACGGGCAATGCAATTTGTGAAAACCTTTGCGAATCAGATGGAACGCTGGGCGAAAAAGACAATATTTTTTATCGCTTTTCTGATCTGGGCACGTGCGACTCTCAAATCGTTCGGAGTTTACCAGGCATTAAGTGATTGGTTTTCTGAAACTCTGGAACACACCTGGGTTGTTGGTGCTATTGAGATTTCAGTGAGTGCAATTTTTGATTTTCTGGTTATAATCATTGCGACATTTATTTTAACCTACCTGATCCGTGCATTTATGGATATGGAGATATTTCCAAGATTAAATTTACCTAAAGGACTGCCCTCAGCCATTTCCATGATGGTACGCTATATACTGATCACTCTCGGAATTTTTGTGTCATTATCTGCTTTAGGAATGGATTTGGGTAAGTTCGGCATACTGGCCGGTGCACTCGGCGTTGGCCTGGGTTTTGGCATGCAGAAAATAGTAGCCAATTTCATTTCCAGTTTGATTATCGCATTTGCCCGTTTGATTCGGGTGGGAGATACGGTGCAATATGATGATGTCTTCGGTAATGTAAAAGAAGTTGGTGTCAATGCATGTACGGTTCGCACTTTTGACGGATCCGAAGTCATTATTCCCAATGCGGATCTGATAGGAAATAAAGTAACCAACTGGACACTGAGCGATAATCAGCGGCGCATGCAGCTACCGGTAAAGGTAGCTTATGGCAGTGATCCGCACGAGGTCCTGCAACTGTTAGAAAAGGTAGCCAATTATCATCCGCTTGTACTCAGGAATCCCGAACCTTTTGCTATCTTTAACGGATTCCAGGAACATTATCTCGATTTTATGTTATATTACTGGATTCCAACCAGTGAATATTTCCCTGCGAAGAACGAAATAGCCTTAAATGTGCACGACATTCTCAAACTAAATAAAATTGATACTCCACGCCCATGGCGCATCGTTTCAATGGATCAGAATACACCTGATGAGCGAGTACCGGCAAAACAGACCGGGCAGAGGAAGACGGTGACAGGGAAACGGAGTAAGTGACCTGGTAACCCACCCCTAAATCCCCTCCCTCCGTCCACCATTCGGCGGACGCAAGGAGGGGACTTGGAACGGTACTCAGGCTGTTATAAATTATAGCTAATATCAACCTATTTCCCGGTTATTGTCTAAATGAAGGGGAGAGTGTGGGGTAGATATACAGGGGAAAACTGACTTAGTAATAAAAATAAATATTTTAACTACTTTTCAAGTCCCCTCCTTGTCCCCGATTTTATCGGGGAGAGGGAGGGGATTTAGGGGTGGGTCGGACATATGTTAGAAATAATACTCACATTACTGATAGTTGGTGCTATAGCAGGATTTATATACTCAGTCCCGGTGGCCGGTCCTATAAGTATCATAGTTGTATCCAAAGCATTTCAGGGTAAACTACGATTTTGCGAACGTATTGCCATTGGAGCGGCAATTGTTGAATTTGTTTTTGTCTTTGTTGCAGTTTTTGGTATCGCGGCATTGTATAAATTTTACCAGCCATTTGTTCCCTATATACTTCTCATTGCTGCCGTATTTGTAATTATCATCGGTCTTAAAATAAAAAGACAAAAAATAGACTTTAAATCACTTGAATCCAAAATGATTGTCACAGATAAGTATGAAAATCGTGGCGGATTGAGAACAGGTTTAGTGTTAAATCTAACAAATCCTGTGCTGTTTATAAACTGGGTAATTGCCTCATTTATAACTTTGTCATTTGTATCTTCAATTGGCTTAAATACCGGTGGGTTGGATATGATGCTCAATGAGAGCATGAAATCGGTTTCTGAAATTACCGGAACCGAATTTGATCAGATTCAGAATGGCAATACTCTTGCGGAACATAGTCAATATCCAGATTCAGCAGACAAGGTTTCGCCATTGATTATGAGCCTGGTATTTGCATTCGGCGTCGGTTCCGGGGCATATATATGGCTTTATATCCTGGCAAAGACAATTATTAAATACCGGGAAAAAATAAAGACAAATCTATTAAATAAATTCGTTTATGGACTTGGGATTATGCTGGTTTTGATCGGAATTTATCTGGGATACCAGGCGGTAATGGTGTTTATAGCTTGATGACCGGACAATAAATGACCCACCCCCTAAATCCCCTCCCTCCGTCCACCACTGGCGGACGCAAGGAGGGGGGTTGAGGGCATAAGCGTTAACTTAAGGTTTGATTGTTATGGCGAAATAGATTATATTAA
>CAYULK010000303.1:0-2850 GCA_964445625.1 uncultured Calditrichota bacterium | reverse complement strand
GGTGATCACTCTGATATATTTAGACTGCTCCAGATTTGTGATCAGTAAATTGGGGATGGCTTCCTGCAGATAATCATATTTTGCCTCACCGGTCTGGTTTTTAAAACTGATCACAACGATTGGTTTAGGATCGGCAATTGCTATTTCTTCATCAATAAACGGTTTTAGAAAAATATAGGCAATGATGATTACAAAAAGCGTAGCAAACGAAATAATATACTTTTTACGTGGTTTTTTCCCGGTTTTAACCGGTGGAACTAATGGAGTATGCGATCCGGATGTAGAATCTGCTGTTTTTTTCAGACCCTTCAGATCAACCAGCAGATCAGCCACATGCTGATAGCGTTCGTCAGGATCTTTATTTAATGTTTTATTGATAATCCGTTCCAGTTCCGGCGGTACACCGGTGCGCAATGCGGTCAACGCCTGTGGGGCTTCATTCAGAATAGAATACACAGTGGCCTGATCGTAATCGCCTTTAAATGGTGATTTTCCGGCAACCATCTCATAAAGAACCACGCCCAGTGACCAGATATCAGTTCTGTGATCCACTTTCTCACCACCGGTCTGCTCGGGGGACATATAGGCCACAGTACCCAGGGTTGTACCTTCGGTGGTTAACCGTGTCTGCCGGGCCAGTTTTGCCAGGCCAAAATCGACCAGTTTAACCTCACCCTTATCGGTAATCATGACATTGGCCGGTTTTATATCGCGATGGACTTCCTGTGCCTCATGGGCGGCTGCCAGACCATTGGCCATCTGAATCCCGATATCAACAGCATCTTCAATTTCAAGCGGGCCGCGGTCAATTTTCTCACGCAGTGTTTCACCCTGATAATAATCCATGCATATATATATCCGGTTATCTCCGGTTTCATCAATTTCATGAATCGTACAAATATTATTATGCTGCAGGGCGGAGGCTGCCTGGGCTTCATGTAAAAATCGGGCTTTTGCATCAGGATCACGGGTCAGCTCCGGCGGGAGAAATTTGAGAGCGACAAAGCGCTTGAGTTTCAGGTCTTCGGCTTTGTATACCACCCCCATACCACCGGAACCCAGTTTTTCGATTATTTTGTAATGAGATATGGTTTTACCTATCATGTGTAATCACTTTTTAAAGGGAGAGATTTGATAATTATTAAAGCTAATAACAGATAAGTAAAATGGCAAGGGAATTTATCAGGTAAAACGGTTTAGTAGAAATACCGATTTCCGAGTAAAATACGAATAACAAATATCTAAATCCTAAACAAATCCGAATATGAAAATACAAAACCTATATCCACAGAAGTCAGCCTGTCCCGGATGGGGATGCTTCGGATAGGGATCTGCTTACCCATGGTATAAAGATGCTTACAGCATAACACATAAGATAGTTACAGTTTTTGGAATTTTGACTTTGGATTTTGGATTTATTTCGTGCTTCGAAATTCGATATTCGTGCTTAAACTAGCGGGAGTACGTGGGAGTCGAATCCACAGACGACATTTTCCACAACTCACTAATTTACAGTAACTTACAAAAACACAACAATTTGCGAACTATGCCATTGTGTGCCATTGTGTTCCGTTATGTGCCATTAAATTCCCAACTAGTGACAAAACTAGTGACACCCCTACCCTGTTTTCGCTCAGATTTTCGGCAATGGAAATCATCAATAGCCTGGCAAAATGATGGGATATTTAGTGGTTTTAACCTGTACCCTCCACTATGTCCCGTTGTGTCTTTGACAGTGTTTGCCAAATTTGTTTGTTTGAAAAAACTATATGAATCGAAATAATTCAAATAGAATTTTTGAAGCATCGCTATATTTTATTAATAGCGGCGAATTGTCTCATATTAAATATGACCCCAGCAATATTTGGAGGGTGCATCAATGTAAGTGACCATATTCAATATTTAAGTATAGCAATCATCCATCTTTAAATGACCATTTGACATCGAATCCACCGAGTGTTCTTAACTTAACCGCCCGGTAGTATCCCGGTCCTTTCTGTGCGATTGTATCCAGCATATCAACATGTCCTAATCTCTGTGCGGCCGCCCATTCACTAATCCGTGCTGTTCGACGTTCGCCATCCCAAAAACATAATCCGTCTGCTCCAGCTTCATAATATTTTTTAGCTGTCCGGGCATAACTGGCGGCTGATTGTGAGCGTGGCATCACATCCGGCCAGATATGAATTTTATCTCCGCCAATTTTACGCCACTTCTTCAAGAGGTCCGGATGCAGAATAGGTGTAGTCATAATATAATTTATCAATCCCTCTCTTATCCATGTGTCAACATCACACTGATTTTCTTCATAGTGAATTTCGCGCCCATTTTTTCTACCGGATACAGTGATACTCAATTCCCTGCCAGGTTTCTCATCCACCAAATGCCGGACTTCGCGAATAAACTGCGTTAGGTAACTGGCACAATGGGCCACCCATTTCGGATCTTCATCATCGAGATTACGCGGATCTTCTCCATACTTATCCTGAAATGATTTGACTACCGGCTCTTCATAAAACACATATGGCTCCGAGCGGTTCAGATGCAATTGCACGCCATCTGTTCCGTATTCTAGTGTTTCGCGCAGCAGACTCAGCCAGTACTTTCGAACCTCCGGATATGCCAGGCTTAAATTGGTAATCGGTGTACCTTCCCGGGTTTTCATGGTCCACTCAGGATGTTTCCAGTAGAATGGCGCCCAGGCAATGGGTGATCGGTTCATAGGATATTGTGGACCTATAAAACGCATACTCACGAAAATTTTCATATCGTTTTCGTGTGCCAACCGAGTGAACTCGGCCAGCGGATCCACCCACTCTTGCTGCCATTTGTTCTCCTTAGTACCCAAAC
>CAYULK010000302.1:0-2851 GCA_964445625.1 uncultured Calditrichota bacterium | reverse complement strand
ACCTGGCTGACATTACTGATGAAAATCACCGTAGCGAAAACTTTGGCAAAATGGCAGTATCCGCTAACCTGGGATTCATATTTGGACCTGCTCTGGCCGGTCTGCTAGGCGCTACAGCCTGGGGTGAAACAGTACCGGTGCTGGCTGCGCTTATGATCTCGGTTATCGCAACCGGGATAATAATTTTTATGCTGCCGGAATCAAAATCAAAACCTTTGAATAATGATCCTGAAACGATAAATGTGCGTAAGATACTTGGCCAGGAACAGAAGGAATGTTTTAAAATTGAATGCAAAGATATAATTTCAGTTAAAGATGTATTTAAACTTAAAGATACCTCATTCTTACTGATTACATATTTTCTTGTCTTTCTCGGTTTTAACTTTTTTTATATCTCATTTCCGGTACATGCGGTACAGGTTTTAGAGTGGGAACTGACTGAAACCGGATGATTTACGCGGGCGCTGCACTGTTATCAGTAGGAAACGGCATTATGTGGCCATCATTACTATCGTTACTTTCTAAATCCACGTCTGATAAATTTCAGGGTACAATACAAGGTTATGCCAGTAGTCTCGGAAGTGCAGCGAGCATTATCGGACTTTTGGCTGGCGGATTGTTATATACACAGGTAGGGGCAGAAATATTTTTTGTGTCTGCGGCGGTCATATTCATTACCTTTCTGATGACATTAAAGTTTCTATGGGGAAAGAATAGATAGATCAAAGACGGCTGTGCAAAAGTTGCAGGTCATACACTACCCAAAAACTCAACAGGAGAATAACATGAATCAAAAGAATGGTGACAAAAATATTTCCATCGAAATCATGAAAGACGGGCCGTTGATTGTTAAAGGTCTGAATCGTTTCACAGATTCAGATGATAATCTGGTCAATCACGAAAAAGCCGTTTTTGCCCTGTGCCGCTGCGGTGAATCTGCCAATAAACCTTATTGTGACGGTGCCCATGCAACCGCGGGATTCTCGGGCGATCGTGAGATCAACAGACCGCTGGACAAAAGCCGTGCGTATACCGGAAAACAGATCACTATTCATGACAATCGTACAATTTGCGCTCATGCCGCAGAATGTGTCAATAATTTGCCAAACGTTTTTGAAATGGAAAATCGTCCCTGGATAAATCCCGATGGTGCCACTGTAGATGAGATAATTAATGTAATAAAAAAATGTCCCTCCGGTGCCCTGAGTTATTCACTGGATGAAATACATCATACGGAAAGCAACCTGAAGCCGGAAATCATAGTTCAGAAAGATGGTCCTTATGACATTAGGGGGAAAATAGATCTAAAAAACAGCGATGATGGTCAATCGCCCAACCCACAGCTATATTCACTTTGCCGGTGTGGAGCATCAAAGAATAAACCATTTTGTGACGGTACACATCACGATATCGGATTTAAAGGATAGATGCTATTCAGATGCGATCATTGCGCCAGGCCATTGCGGCAATTCCCCTGGCGCCGGTTTGGTACCATAAAAAAAATCATCCATTATTATCGCAAGCTTGCGGAACAGATGCGAGCGTTTTATGCCAAAACGCACCATATTGTGCAGAAAAGTGTCGGGATGAGAATATGGACATACGCCCATACACCTCCCGCAATCCGTTCCGATTTTGCACCAAAAGGTATAACATGCTTCTGAGTTGATCTGCCAGCGTGAAACACCGTCTATTTCTCTCCGGTCATCAAATGAAATTGCCTGCGCCGGACAGACATCAGCACATTTTTTACAAAGCCGGCAAAATTCTATCATAGCATAATCCCTTTTTTTCACCTCAACAACCAGAGGTAAATCGGTTGTAATCACCGCCAGACGGACACGCGGCCCAAGTTCAGGAGTCATCAGTAAGCCCATACGACCAATTTCACCCAACCCGGCATCACGGGCCACCAGGGGACACACCACGCGGTAACTGCCGTCAATATGAGCCCGGGTTGAATATCCCAATTGCCTGATAAATTCAGCTACCTGTACGGCAATAGTACCAGAATTCAGGTATTGCCGTGCCGATTCCATCACCGCCGGCGCCTGCGGGGCCCGGTCCAAATAATATTTGTCCATCTCCACACTCAAAGCAATAGCATATTTATGCGTCAACCCGACCGGCTCACCATAGCGATCTCCCCGCCCGATGGTACTATACAAATGATAATCCTGTAATTCGGTTACTCCGACCGAGATTGCACCCAGGTGCTTAATCCAGCTTTTCAGAAACAGAGTAATGCCGGCCGGATCAACCTTATGGCGGGTATCCGGCAGATTCTCATGATCAAGCGTAGGATGAAAGGCAGTAACTGTCTTAAAACTTGCTTCAGCTGCAGATGCTGTGACCGGATCATAATAAACGGTCCCTTTCTTCAGGAGCCCGGGAAAGGTTCTGAATAATTCATCGGGAGCTTTGTTCTCCGGATGCATGCGATAATATTCCTCGAACCGCTGCGATCCTGTCTCTAAAAGCTTACGCGAGAACATAATATCACGCTCATCAATTCTTGTTCCTGGCGTATCATCTTCAGCAGGAAATTTGTTGCCCATGGGAATTAATAAAATCACCGGAACAACTAAAGTAATTGAAACCAACGCGATACAAAGTTCTGTCTGTATGCCGGAATCGATTAAACCTGCCGCCAGATAAGGTACCGGCAATAATAGAGCCAAGACAATTGCCCTGCGGGTAGCCCGTGGTTCCTCCTCCCGCCAGGAAATCCATCCAAAACAAATAAGAAGCAGAAATAACATACTTCCTGTGGTAATTGATATAAGCGGTAAAATTTGCATTGTTCGTTATTATTTTATTTTTTTCCAATAATTGCTATGTTGCTTTATAC
>CAYULK010000301.1:0-2866 GCA_964445625.1 uncultured Calditrichota bacterium | reverse complement strand
ATTAAGCCCCTCCGGGGCTCATTATACGCATACCTTATACCGTATACCTTTTGCCTTTGAAATCCTGGAGGATTTCATCCCGATCAACGATCCGACTATTGGCGGATATGTTTTCAGGATGAAAACGCTTTTGTCGGGAGAACCTTTTACATTTTCGCCTATCGCCTATTGCTTATTGTCCTCTTAGCCTTCTTCACTCCGGTATTTCCAGGCGTACTCTCTTTTCATTTTCTCCATTTAGTATTGGAGCACTGCGATCGGCCACGACATATTGATCTAATATAATCTGGAATTTTTTTACCACATCCTGTCTGTCATGCCATAGATTATTTTTTTCGTACTGATCTTGCGAAAGATCGAAAACCTCACCCGGATTGCTTGTCATAATGACATCCTCGTTCGAATATTCCTGATCTCCGAATACCACTTTCCATTTTCCACGACGCAATGCCAGCAGTCCATTTTGTGCTTGATGTACTGTGGCTTCGCGCAGGGGACTTTGATATTTTTCTTTAAACAGGATTTTTGAGATATCGTAACTATCTCCCGCATCATAATAAGTCATTTTTTGTCCGGTTATTGCTCCCAGGGTCGCCATGATATCCGTATGACATATCACCTCATCACAAATCTGTCCGGGTTCTATACGATCCGGCCAGGCAATGATAAATGGTACGCGATGTCCACCTTCATAGATCTGCCCCTTTTGACCTCGTAATGAAGCGAATGGTATGTTTTGTTCAGAATTCCGATGATGCTCATAATCTGCATTTACCGGACCGTTATCGCTTGTCATTATAATTATGGTTTCATTAAGAATGTCATTTTCCTTTAAACATGCAACGATTTCACCAACCATCCAGTCAAACAACCAGCAGAGATCACCACGTGGCCCCCTATTACTTTTATTCCGGGCAAATTCGGGTACATGATAGGGTGCGCGCGGCACATAAGGTGCAAAATAGAGGAAAAACGGTTGGTCCGGGTTGTTTTCACAGTGCGAATTGATATATTTCCGGGCTTTTTGTACGAATACCGTATCCACACCGCTTGCCAACCATTCCGGCGAGACCCAGGTATTTTCTACCGGATTATCCTCATATGCAAATTGTGAATATTCTTTTGGCAGATTATTAATATGTTTATTTGCGACGAAGAAAAACGGTGGATCTGCAAGGCTGCTGCCGGAAGTATAAAATGCCTGGTCAAATCCAAATTCATCCACACCCAGCAATACCGGTATCGATAAGTTTATGGAATCTCTTTTCGCTCCTTTCAAATTCCAGCGTAAGCCCAGATTCCATTTGCCGCTCATATAGGTAATATAACCGGCGCGTTGCATTAATGCCGGCAAAGTAAGACGCTGAAGATCTATTAATGGCGGTCCGTATACATCGTGAGTTAATTTCAGCATATCAAGCCGATAACCATATCGTCCGGTTTGTATAGCATAGCGGGAAGGCAGATCGTAAGACGACGACGCATGGGCATCTTTAAATAAAATACCTGAATCGGCCAATTTATCAATATTCGGAGATGGAATACCTGACTTGGGGTTATAACAAGTGACATCGTCATATCCCAGATCATCCGCTACAATCAGAACTATGTTTGGTTGCCCGGGCGGATCATTTAAATTGCTACATCCGTTAGAGATAACAATAATCAAAATCAGTAAGGGCCATCTTATCGACATATAATTTCCACCAAGATTTAAAGACACCGGGGTCAGAATATAATTTTTTATAAATATATCTCGCAGAGACGCAAAAACGCAGATAAAACATTATTTTTATAACTCGAAGCAAAAAAGTTAATTTAAATTTAAAATTAATAAAATTGAATAAAACCGTCATTCCGAACTTGTTTCGGAATCTTAAACATAAATACGAGATGCTGCAACCACGCCTTCGGCGGGCAGGCAAGTTCAGCATGACATTCTGACATTACAAAAATGAAATGACACAATTACACTTAAACTTATAAGAAATCCTGATATTTTTCCAGTCAGATTCTTATATTCTTTGCACACTTTGCGGTTAGACCTAGTACCCAATCGCACATCCATCTTTCCCCGAGTCTGAACCGGCAAAATACCGCCGTGGACTTTCCTTTCTCCAGATACCCTGATACCCGCCAAAAGTACCGTAATTGCCCAATACATTATGTCCCATATCCGATAATTTTTGCCTGGTAGCACTGTCAATAAAGCGTTCCAGGATTACTTCCCCACCATATTTCATTGACTCGCCTGTTGGTGTGGAACCGGCATAATGTGCAATTCGTGGTTGTTCTCCGGCCTGCTGCGGCGACATGCCAAAATCTATTATATTCATCAGCACCTGAGAGTGACCCTGGGGCTGAAAATCACCACCCATTACACCAAATGAAAATAGTGGTTTTTTATCTTTTGTAACAAATGCCGGAATTATCGTATGAAAAGGCCTTTTATGCGGTTCGAGGCGATTTCTGTGTGAATCATCTAGCGCAAATCCAAGTCCGGCCGGAACCATCCTGGATCCAAAGCCATAATAAATATAAAAAAGGTTAATAGGCAAAGAGACCAAAGGCCAAATATAATAGGATCAAGGAACAAGGCTCAAGAATCCAAGAATCAGGCCCCAGACTTTTAAAAGTAAAAATGTCGAATGATGAAGTGAAAAGGACTTTTAACTTTCTTCATTCGATATTCAATATTTACGTTCCTTGATCCTTGAGCCCTGCTCCTACTACGATTGGCCTAAACTGTAATTCCTAATTCCTCTTTGCTAACCGCCTACTGCCGATCGCCTGTTGTTACACCGACTTAAAGCAAGACCGATGCTCCAGGCACAAATCCGGCCGGACCAGGTCATTATCCGGGCCA
>CAYULK010000300.1:0-2924 GCA_964445625.1 uncultured Calditrichota bacterium | reverse complement strand
TGGGGCAGGTGAAATATAACCATATACCATCAAATTTTAGCCTGTTGGCTTAATATTTTGGAGAGTTACAATATTTCTGTCTCCCCCGGCCCGGAGGGCCGGGGGAGACAGAAAGACCATCCAATGTCTTTGAATCAGATTTATGATTAGATCAGGATAAGTATTTAAAAATACGGAGTATTTTATGAATGAACAAAACAGTGATCAGAAAAAAAATGTCAGCCGGCGGGATTTCATTGTAAAGGGAGCGGCCATCAGTGTTGGTGCTGCTATTGCCGGCTCCGTACTGCTAGGGTGTGAAAAACAGCCGAAGAAGCTTGCCACTAAGCCCGGCGTACCTAATATTGACCCTATACCGGTTGTAAAGATCGGCTTTGTCGGAGTTGGCAACCAGGGCTCGAGTCATGTACGCAATTTTATAAATATCGATGGTGTAGAGATTAAAGCGATCTGTGATATTATACCTGAAAAGGTGGCACGCATGCAAACATGGATAACTGACGCGGGTTTTGAAAAACCGAAAGCCTATACTAAAGGTGAAACGGATTTTATACGCATGTGTGAAGAAGAGGATCTTGATCTGGTTTTTACGGCAACACCATGGAAATGGCATGTACCGGTTTGTGTAGCAGCGATGAAGAATGGTAAGCATGCTGCAACGGAAGTACCAGCCGCAGTTACTATTGAAGAATGCTGGGAATTGGTCGAAACAGCAGAAAAATATCAAAAACATTGTGTGATGATGGAAAATTGTAATTATGATCGACGGGAACTGCTGTTTTTAAATCTGGTACGAAACGGACTATTTGGCGAATTGATCCATGCTGATTGCGGATATCTGCATGATCTGCGTAACTATAAAGTTGGTGATTTGTATGAAGGTCAATGGCGTATTCAACATTCAATTAACCGTAATGGAAATATCTATCCAACACATGGATTAGGTCCTGTAGCCCAGTGTATGAATATTAACCGTGGCAATCAGTTCGATTACCTGGTCTCGATGAGTAGTCAAAGCCGGGGATTGAATTTATATGCGGAAGAAAAATTAGGGGCAGATCATCCCTTTGCAAAACAAAAATATGCGCTTGGTGATGTCAATGTCAGCCTGATTAAGAATCACGACGGATCGACAATTACGGTATATCATGACACAAATTTACCGCGGCCATATACCCGCATAAACAGAATCCAGGGCACAAACGGCATTGCAGAAGGATATCCGGATCGCATTCATATTGAAGGTCGTAGTCCTGCCCATGAATGGGAGGAACTGGTAGAATATTACAAAGAATTTGAACATCCGTTATGGAAAAAGCTTGCCGAGCAGGCCAGTGGCGCCGGTCACGGTGGTATGGATTATATTGAAGATTACCGGTTGATCCGTTCACTGCAAACAGGTACTGCCATGGATATGGATGTATACGACGCTGCCGCATTAAGTGCTATAGCCGAAGTGAGTGAGAGATCGGTGGCAAATAACAGTTCTCCGGAAAAAATCCCTGATTTTACCAGGGGCATGTGGAAGACGCTTAAGCCATTCGGAATTATCGATGGGTAATCAGAATGCATATTTGTCATTCCTGTTTTTGATTTTATTTATATGTATCGCGTGTGAAGATAAGAAAATCGAGAAGCCGAAAGAATCAGATAAATCTGTCTTATCTGATTCAAACCGGGTTAATCTGGAGTTTTCATTTGATATAAATATAGAAACATATAAAAAGACAAATTTCGGTGATCCTGCTCAGATTGCCATCTGGATTAAGAGTATGGACTCTATGATGATCAAAACTGTCTGGGTCACACACAGGGCCGGTAAAAATGACTGGAAAGGAAAAATTGAATGCCCGGTCGCTTTGCCATTCTGGGAAGCTGAAACCGGAATAGCATCGCGTATATTTGCTAGTCTGGACGAACGAAAGTCGGAATTTGATGCCGTCACCGGGGCAACTCCATTGAAAGGTCGTTTTTCAGCCGGAATTAAAGTATCACGGCACAGCCGCTGGGAATACTTTATCGAGGTGAATGTCTCTGCAGATTACAATAAATTATTTCCATACTGGTCAAAGGAAGGATTACCCGATTCGGAGGCAAACGGACAACCGTCACTGGTTTACAGAGGCCGGATCGCTGCCGATGGAAACAGCCGGGACATACCGGTGTTGATCGGCCGTACCAAACAGAGGCATGCCGTAGATACATTGTCAACAGATATAAACGGTATTACAACTGCTAATCAACTAATTAATAATATTGAGGTGAAATCAGGTTTTTAATGTTATCTTATGCCATGGCGGCCGGTGTACATGGTGGTAAAAAATCGTTTTTCGTTTGTAATTGACAGAATGATATGTTAGCTTATTGTTATAAATCCAAAATATCCATATTAATTATATTCAGAAAATTGATTTGGGTAATATCAGATCTACAATTTATAAGGAGTTTTTAATGAATTTATATGTGGGAAATTTAGCGCGTGAAGTAACGGATGAAGATTTGCAGGAAATCTTCGGAAAACATGGTGAAGTGTCCTCGGCCAAGGTAATAAAGGATAAATTCAGCAATCTCTCCAGAGGATTTGGATTTGTTGAGATGCCAAACAATTCTGAAGCGGATGCGGCGATCAAATCTCTGAATGGTGAAGATCTGAAAGGAAAATCGCTATTGATAAATGAAGCACGGCCAAAAACAGACAAAAAGCGCGGCCACAAAGGTGGGGGCGGCGGTCGTTACTGGTAATTTCTCTTTCCGGGTAGTAATTATTTTATAACAGATCGACTGAAAAAAAATAAAATAATTCGAAAAAAGGAATACTTTTACAAAAAATAATGTTAAATTAAAATGCCTTCCAAAGTCTACACACCTTGTGTAGCCTAACGTCTGGAAAACCTGTCCGGTTCATGCCCTGGACAGGTTTTTCT
>CAYULK010000299.1:0-3006 GCA_964445625.1 uncultured Calditrichota bacterium | reverse complement strand
CCTTATGTGCCATGGCTAATCGATCCACCTTCCCAGTCCTCTCTCATATTCCGGAATCGGTCTTCCTCTCCCTGAAGAAACCGCGCACCAAACCGTGCTCTGATGTGTGGGTGAAAACGTGGATGTTCCGTGGGTGAAATACGGACGCTCTGTGATGTTTGTGATGTAGTATGGACAGGTCGGGGAGGATGGTCGGGGCGAGAGGATTTGAACCTCCGACCCCCTGCTCCCAAGGCAGGTGCGCTAACCAGGCTGCGCTACGCCCCGTTTACCAACTAAGCCCAAAATTAATGAACCATAAATTTAAAATTAATATGTATCTATGTCAAATATTAATTGCTCCGGTAACGATCCAGTTTCTTCTTTAAATCCTGCAGGGCGAGATAGCGGTGACTGATACTGTTTTTAAAATCCGGGTCCATCTGGGCAAAGGTCATATTGCTTTCAGGATGGTAAAAAACAGGATCGTAACCAAATCCGTTGTTTCCCGACCCAATTCTTGATATTTTACCGTATACGCGACCTTCGGCCCGGATTTCTTTTTCGCCATCATAATAAATCGCAACACATATAAAATACGCCCGGCGTAACTCTCCGGCAAGATTTTGCATTTTGGATAAAAGTTTTTCATTGTTCCGTCCGTAGTCTGAATGACTCCCGGCATACCTGGCTGAATATATGCCTGGTTCACCATCCAGGGCGGGAACTACCAGTCCGGAATCATCTGAAATCACCGGGCGATTCAGAATATTATGATAATGATGTGCTTTGAGCAAAGCATTTTCAATAAATGTGGCACCGGTCTCTTCGATATCCGAAACCCCGGAGAACTTGTTTAGTGATACAATATCCAATGCCGAATTATTCAGAATCTGGTTTATTTCCTTTACTTTATTTTCATTCTTGCTGGCAATGATAATTTCTTGCTTATCCATTTTATTAATCCATACATTACACTTTAATTAGGAATTAGGAATTATTTTATTCTATCAATTTACTAATTCCAAATTCCCAGTTCCCGGTTCCATAATACAATCTTTAATCTCTCATTTATAATCATTCTCAGTTCTGTGGCAATTTTCTCGCGTAAATATTCGTTGGAACTCTAGAAAAATAAAATGAGTATACTTGATCTAAAGCACATGATTAAAAATACGATAATTTAATTTAAATAAAAAAAGACATGCAAAAAAAGAATTTAGTTAAGATCACAATTACCGTTATATCTGTCTTATTACTACAGTTTGTCTATTTTAATTATGTGGCAACGAGTAATACGGGTAAAATTCAAAGGACCGAGACAGAAATTGAGTCCCTGCGTGAAACGATATCTCAGTTACATGCGCAGCTGGAGAACACTTCGCGCAGAAGCTATGTAAATTCGCATGATATTCCAGCCACAATTGTGTTCTGTGATGATACCCTGGATATGGGGGATCAATTTATCAGAGAGCGACTTGAAAGAGAGTTCTACAGCCTCATAAGCAAACAGGGTCAGATTCAATTATATCTAAAGCGAAGCAGTAAGTATACCGGTATGATAGAAAGTTATCTTAAAACCAATAATCTGCCTCCGGACCTAAAATATCTCGCGATTCATGAGAGTGCACTTCTGCCAAGTATACGATCACGATCCAATGCAGTGGGTCTGTGGCAGTTTATGAGGAGTACTGGCCGGTTATATGGCTTAAAAATTAACCGGTATATTGATGAGCGGCGGGATCCGGAAAAAGCCACCTGGGCAGCGATGCGTTTTTTAAAAGAGTTAGACAGGTATTATAAAAGCTGGCCATTGGTAATGGCTGCATATAACGGCGGCCATGGCAGAGTGAGAAGAGCGCTGGAAAGTCAGAAATCAGATTCATTCTTCGATTTATCATTGCCGGAGGAAACAGAACGTTATTATTTTAAAATCGTGGCCACAAAAATTTTATTGTCTCAATCCGAGCGATATGGTTTCCATCTTCAGGAAAAGGATTTATTTAAATCGATTCCAACTACCACTGTACAATTAGCGGTGGATAAAGATCGTTTATCAATTGAAGAAATAAGCAGACAATATGCGCTGTCACAGGCGGAGTTTAAATATTTTAATCCCAAGATTATTGGATCATATTTGCCGCGCGGTAAATACGAATTGAATATACCCATCGTCAAAGATAATTCTGTGGTTATTAAAAGTCACATGAAAGAGGATAAGGAATATTTGCAGAATAGCGATCCCGAAGGATTATTGAATAATTAACGCAGCCTGTCCCTGAGTGCCTTGTTTAACATCTCCCGGGCACGAAAAATTCTGGCCTTCACTGTGCCGATCGGCAGATGCAAAATCTCAGCGATTTCCTCGTAAGATTTCTCTTCGGTATGCCGCAGGACTATTGCGGTGTAATATTTTTCGGGCAGGGATTCAATCGCTTCACGAATGATCGAACTTCTTTCGCCGGCTAGTATGGATTTTTCCGGATTCAGCTCCGGATCGGGTAATTCCTGATGAATTTCTGAATCTTTATACTGGATTGGTTTGTCGATGGACAGAGTTTGCAGTTTTCTTTTGCGAAAAAAATCAATGCAGTTGTTAGTGGCAATTTTATAGAGCCAGGTTGAAAAGGCATAATCCTCATTAAACTGTGCTAAAGAATTAAACGCCTTGATAAAGGCTTCCTGGGTTAAATCTTCTGCTTCCTCAACATCGCGCACCATGCGGTAAACTAAATTATAAACCGAATTTCTATACTTATTCAGTAATTTGTCATACGCCTGGGCATCACCGGATTTTGCCTGGTTGATAAGCGTTGAGTCGGTTTCTTTCGCTTTCACAGATGGATATACCGCTTCATATTTTTGTTGTAATTATGCTAGTCTGGTTAATTCATTAAATTAGGCCACCAAGACTCGAAGTCTCAAAGAAACAATTACTTAATGGTCTTGTGACTTTTCAACCGAGTATTTTAAATATGTTAATTCAAGATACCATAAATTTATGCTATTATAGCCAAAAACTTTGTT
>CAYULK010000298.1:0-3022 GCA_964445625.1 uncultured Calditrichota bacterium | reverse complement strand
TGGATGCAGATTTTGTATTGATGAATCTTTGGCAAAAACAGAAGATTGCCTGCACCGATATGCACTGCAAAGGTAAATATACACCGTTTGCAGGAATGATCTTTGACGCTGTTGTCGAACAAACATGGCTGCGCGGCAAATTGATTGCCCGGAATGGAAAGTCTATAGATACGGATTATAGTTATGGCCAGTGGCTGAAACCTTCAGTAGGCAGTAGGCCATAGGCGATAAGCGATAGGCAATTGGTAATTTGCAGTTACCGTAAGTTTAGGTCATATGACCATGGGTTTCTTTTTTTTAGACAGGATAACAGGATTTACTGGATTTTTATTATCAATAAAATGTTAATTATTAAATACTTTTTATTTTTGAATTTATTTTTTTCCTGTTTATCCCGTTAATCCTGTCAAATTCTTTATATCCTCAGGTCATATGGTATTATCAGTTAGTAATTAGAAATTGTTAATTTCCAGTAGGATGTAGGTAATAGGCACTGAAATATCGCCTATCGTCTATTGCTTATTGCCTATCTTTTCTCAGTGTGCTGTAGTCAGAAAAAATATAACATATGATGTCTAAACCAGATTTAAAAATAATAAACGCCTGGATGTGTCCTGTCGAAAGCGATTCGGTTCGGCCGTGCTTTGGTGATATATCTATCAGCAACGGCAAAATTACGGCCTGCGAATTACGCTCTTTTCCTGAATTTAAATCAATAAAGGACGGCATAGATACCCTGGATGCAAACGGCCGGGTGCTCACCTTACCGCTGGTTAATTTTCATGAGCATATCTATTCGCGCCTGGCCATGGGATTGCCCGTGACAGGTCCGACGGATAATTTTAATCAGATTTTAGAAAACGTATGGTGGACTCTGGATCGGAAACTTGATCCGGATATGATATCAGCCTGTGCCGAAATTGCCACACAGCAATTTATACGCAACGGTGTAACTTATATTTTCGATCACCATGCTTCCCCTGATTCGATAAAGGGCAGTCTGTCAATAATTGCCGCTGTGCTCAGACGTAACCACCTTCGCGGCGTACTTTGCTATGAAACATCAGACAGAAATAACGACACCGGCTCTGAAATAGCTTTACGGGAGAATTTTGATTTTATCCAAACGGAAACAGATGATGATCTGAAAGGTATGCTTGGTCTGCATGCCTGTTTCACTCTTTCCGATGATACACTTGCCAGGGTGCGTAAAATAGTCCGGGAATTATCTGCACCGATCCATATTCATCTTGCTGAGGATGTATCTGATGTAGAATATTGTCGCAGAACGTATGGTCTTAGCCCGGCAGAGCGCCTTTTCAAATATGATCTGCCCGGGCCGGAAAGTCTCCTCATTCATGGTGTCCATCTTGATAAGACAGACTACGAAATTATAGCAAACGCCGGAAGTGCAATCGTCTATAATCCCGATTCCAATCTGAATAATGCGGTTGGACTTCCAAAGTATGCGACGGTTCCTTCAAAAATTCCCATCCTGATTGGCACCGATGGCATGCATGCCAATGTGCACCGCTCCCTGAAACAATTATTTCTGTTATACCGCATGCAGCAAAACGGATTTGAACAGGCGACGAAGTGGCTGACTAAAATCTATTTTGATCAGATTAATTATGTTAAAAAATGGTTTCCCGATTATCCGACGCTGCATGAGGGCGACCGGGCTGATCTGGTTTTATGGGATTATATTCCATCGACACCCTTCCTGGATGAGAATTTTTTTGCACATCTGATATACGGTCTGACTGAAAGTCCGGCACACACAGTGCTGCAGAATGGTAAAATTCTGATGCGTGATTTTAAAATAACGGAACGCGAAAATAGTCCCTCAGTCCGGGCATTATTTGAGCAGGGTAAAAAAATGTATGACCGGATGGGCGGAGCATGATGGCAAAGTCAGGTAATACATTTTCGCTGGTCGGAAAGCCGGTGGTGCGGCAGGACGGGCTTGAAAAAGTAACCGGACAGGCAAAATTTGCCGATGATTTTAATATTCCGGGACAGTTAACCGGGGTTATGCTGCGTCTGCCTGTGAGTCATGCCCGGCTTAAAAAATTAGATTTTAGCGCGCTTGAAAAAGATAAAAATGTAATAGCGGTATGCGATCATAATGATGTGCCGGGTATGAAAAAAGTGGGTGTGATTTATCCGGACCAGCCGGTGTTCTGTTATGAAAAAATCGTTACACCGGGTGATGTAGTTGCTATGGTGCTGGGGGAATCTGAAAAAGACATAAGCCGTGCACTGGGGAAAGCCCGGATTGATTTCGAACCGCTTCCGGTATTAACGGATCCTCGCAAAGCTCTTGACAAAGATGCCCCGCTGATTCATCCTGATAAGAAAAGTAATTTAATTGTGCACCATCCGTTACGTAAGGGTGATATCAAAATTGGCTTTAAATCAAGCGATCATATTCTTGAACAGACATATACGACACAGACTATAGAGCACGCCTATCTGGAACCGGAATGCGTACTGGCTTATCCCTGTGAAGGCAACAAAGGTATTCACATTATCGGTAGTATTCAGAATCCGTTCACTACAAGGCGTATTGTTGCGGAGGTTCTGGGCTGCCCATTGAATAAAATTCGGGTACAACAGGCCGAGCTGGGTGGTTCATTTGGCGGAAAAGACGACCTGATGGATATACTTGCTGCGCGGGCAGCCGTCGGGGTGCTTAAAACCGGTCGTCCGGTCAAAATCCGGTATCATCGTGAAGATTCAATTTTAGAATCATATAAAAGACATCCATATATTATGAGTTATAAAGTCGGTTTCACGGCCCAGGGTAAAATACGGGCGATGAAGATCGATATCTTGGCGGATGGTGGTGCCTATGTCTCAATGAGTCCGTATGTGACCTGGCGGTCGGTTGTCCAGGCCACCGGTCCGTATGAAATTGAGCATGTCCGGACCGACGTGCGTGCTGTTCATACCAACAATCCATATACCGGTGCTATGCGTGGGTTTGGTTCGCCACAGCCGATTTTTGCCCAGGAATCTA
>CAYULK010000297.1:0-3034 GCA_964445625.1 uncultured Calditrichota bacterium | reverse complement strand
CAGATCACACGTCAATATGATGAACCTTTTTAACGGCGTGCCTGAAATCATTATTCCCGATTATGTTCCGCGGAACATAATCATACTTCAAATTTTTGGGCATTCCAGATATTTTTTGAAAATGAAAACAGGACCTTCAAGCTTTGCTGGTTTTTTGAAACAAATTCAAATACCGGTTTAGCCACTTTTTTCTCTGGAATTTGTGTAGATGTTAGTCGGTTTTTATTTGCTAAGTAGCGATGCAAATTTTCGGAAAATATATATGTATAAATATCTCTGGCAGCGATATCCAGAAGATTGAAAATTTGATCCGGATTTGCCCCATAGGGAACAATAATTTTATCAAATAATGGTTTCCCTTTTTTTCTGCTTTGGACCGTTAGGGATAAGTTGGGTAATATTTCAATATACAATCTGGTTTGATGAAAAGTAGAATGTCCCAATCTTACACTTTTCCCCTTTTCTCTTTCGATCTTCCACTCTCCTGTTTTGCCCTCACCCAACCTATCTAATTCAGCTTTCAAGCATGCTGCCGTTGCCTGTACTAATGATTGTCGAAGATCTTCTATCTTGTCCTGAATGCCGCCATTGCTTAATTCTTTCATCCATCGCAAGATATTTTTTAGCCGTGTAATTTCTAGATGTTCTTTACCTTCTGCCGTCTTATTCAGAATTTTTAAAATATCCTTAGTCCATGACAAATTTACCCAATATTTATATTTTTTGTTTTCCTCATCAGTATGAGATATTGGCGGCAAACCAGGAATTGTCAAATATACATATTCCCTGATTTTTGCCCTGCTAAATTTTGCTTCCACCGCATTTTAATACCTTCCTTCCAATATAGATTTATTTGCGATTTTCACATTTACTTCTGCTCTCCCGGCAATGGTAGCATTCACCATGCTAAGCAATATTGAATTTAAGTTTACCACTTTGAGTTTTATATTATTATAAGATCCATATTTATGATAGAGTTTTCCAAATAGCTCGTCCACAAAACTGCTGGTGGTCATACTAATATCACTAAAATCCAGCACCAGCAACCCATTCATTTCCGGCAGAATAGACTCTATCTTTAAACGCAACCGCCGTCCGGCTTCACGGGTAACTGTGTTATCCGTTTCTTCGCTGATTTTGAGCGCTCCTACCGATTCGATCTCCTGGCAAAGAAAATTGAGATAGCTCCAGTCTTTTTCACCAATAAATGTATCGGTAAGGTCAACCGGTTTCTCCGTCTTTAACTTGATCAGCGCACCGGTACCCTGCATAAAGGGAATCTCATGATAGCCCTGCTCCACACCATTACTGATATGGTACTGGGATTCACCACTCCAGAAACGGAATGAGCCGCCGTTGTTGAGCACAATTTCCCGTGTACCAGCCAGGCCGTTACCACGAAATTCTTCGCCAGAGCTGGTTACACCGCGGGCCAACGCTTTTTCCAGTGCCGTCCGGTCTGTATTTAACCCAAATGCCCGGCTCATATTGGCCTTTACCCCCTGCCCGGTATCAATAATCGCAATTTCCAGCCGTTTGTTCATCGGGTAATACTGACCACAGATGGCCGCCGGACTGCTAATACCGGCATGGTTATAGATATTATCGATAATCTCGTTCACCGCCCATTCCAGGGCCGGCAGAAATTCATGGGCATTTTCAAACTGGTGAATCACCAGCTCACAGATATCATTTGTGGCCGGGACAACATCGGTATAATCGCTGATCAGACGCAGTGGAATAAAACGGCCGAGTTCATTATGCCGGTTAAATTTTTCCTCAAAACTAAAATCAAGATGTTCAAATAAATCCATGCGCGAAAGATAGTTTTGGATATCCGTATCCCCTGAGAATTGAATTGTGCATCCCCTGTCCTTTGCCTGCATACCCCAGGCACATAAAAAAGCCAGTCCCTCCGGTGTAAAATGACACTCTTCCGGCAAAACAATATTAATTTTATTGTCCTTTAATTCATATATATCGTTTCTATACAATGTTTCTATAATATGACCAAAATGGGCAAATTGCGGCAATTCTATTTTCCTTAGCTCAGACATGCTTTCAATGCTCCCAAATCATCACATTAGCCAGAATATCCAGTTCATATTATCTAACCCGGATAATCCATTTCCCGCAAAGACACAGAGGATAATTAAGATTAGGAATTAGAAATGAGAGATTAGAGAATGATTACAAATGCCCAATAACCAGTAACAAATAACAATCAATAATTTCTAACCTCTAACTTCTAATTCATAATTGCTTTGCTCTGCGCCTTAGCGCCTCTGCGTGATATATATTAATAAGTTATTCCAATTCCGGCTCCGGTAGCTCAAGCGCCTTAACCGTTCCAACCGCTTTACCGGCAATACCCTTTATCGAACCATACATATCAATCGTATTGCTGATAACTTTCTTTATATTAGTTTCGCGTGCTTTCCAGATTCTCTGCATGGCATTTTTTTCTTTATCTATATCTGTTTTCATATCTGAGAAACCTTCAACAATGGCATCTATACGCTGGCTAAATTCTGTACTTGTCAAATAACTGTAAAGCAGACTCATTTTATCACTCTTGTCCACCTCTGCTACCCTTACTGAATGCACACTAATCAGCATCTCACGTAACGCAAACGATAATCCTTTGACCTCGGGAAAGCTGCAAATCCACACCCGTTCTCTGCTGCCAAAATGGTTCATTTCCCTTGGCATGGACTCAGTTACTATCACAGCCAGATCAGTCTGCTGTGAACGCTGATCACTTTTTAATTTGGCAATCCATTCAGGTTTAAATGATTTTGTACGTTTGCTCTCATACAAAATTTTACCACAGACCTCCCCTGCATCGTTGCAGACAGTTTGTATAACATCTGCACCACGCTTGCCAACGGCAACCTCTTCAATTACATCCAATGGATATTCATTAGTCAAAAACTCCGTCAATGCCAGTTCCATCACCTCGCCCTGCATTTGCATCGAACCCTGTTTGACCTTGCGGTCCATTTCTTCAATCAATTTTTTTTGATCATCTAGC
>CAYULK010000296.1:0-3063 GCA_964445625.1 uncultured Calditrichota bacterium | reverse complement strand
TCTGAACCGCTTTCCATGGATACATATATCAGACGGGAATATTGACCGGCATCTACCATCTCTGTTTTTGGTCCAACAGCATCAACATTGAGTACCAGATCGCCTGCCTTACTAGCTGCTGGTGTCATTAAAGTCAAATAAAGAACGGCAACGAGTGTAAATATCGACCTGAATTTTCTCATTTTTCTTATCCCTCTACCTTTTTGTGGTGTCAAAAAACACTATTTAACGCAAAGACGCAGAGAAGGCGCAAAGTACGCTAAGTTTAAAGTGAATTATATTATTCTGCTTTTTTTTAGAATCCGTGAATAAAAAATTTTGACTACAATAGCATAAATAACAAATTAATTTATCATTCTTTTTCTGAAATGCAAGCCGGGATTGCTTAAGTTCCCATAAAGGAGCAAGAAAATCAATGAAGATTTTAACCTATTATTGCCATAAGATACCTATTCTCATAAGCATCTTTACCATTACATTTTTTATGTCTTGCACTGATAATTCGAAGCATTCTTATTCTCAGGTCCAACTCGAACAGGGTTTTATCTCTCCTCCGCGCTCTGCCCGACCGAATGTGATGTGGTGGTGGCTTAACAGCAATATTAGTAAAGAGGGCATTACCAGAGACCTGGAAGAGATGAAGAAACAGGGCATTGGTGGCGCTTTAATATTTGATGCGGCTCCTGTTGACCGTTGGCGTCCTAAAAATGTTGCGCCGGCACCTATCAGCCCACCTTTTATGAGTGAAGAATGGCGGGAGTTATTCCGGCACGCTATCAAAGAAGCTTCACGCCTGAACATAGAACTGGGTGTGAGCCTGACCAGTGGCTTTAATGCCGGTGGGCCCTGGGTTACTCCGGAGGATGGACAGCAGGAGTTAGTCTGGTCGGAAACCATATTAAAGGGTCCGGGGAAACAAATAATAAACATTTCTTTACCATCAGGACCGATTCTTGGCAATAACGGGAAATTGCTTCAATATGGTGAAATGAAAGTCAACAATGATCTGGAATATGATTCCACCGGCAGACCAATCCACTACCGCGATGTAGCTGTTTTGGCTATTCCCATAAAGGATACAGATCTTGCCTTGCAACCAAATTATTCAGAGATGGGAACACCGCCCGGCCGCCTTAAAAACTGGGCACTTAAATCAGTCCACAGTTTTAATTATCCTGAGAATAAAGGTTTTGTGTTTGCTGCTGTCTACGACAATATAAGAGATTTACCAGACGAATCCCGTGTTACACGAGAAGCAATCCTTGATATCACTGACCGCTTGGAGGAGAATGGCAATCTCCAATGGGAAGTACCGCAAGGGGAATGGTTGATATTGCGCTTTGGCCACACATATACAGGAATACGTCTCCAGGCAACCAATCCCCAGAATGAAGGATTGGGGATGAATCATCTTAGCAGCGCAGCAGCCCAAAAACATTTTGCAGAAATTAGCTTAAAAATGGTTGCCGATATTGAAGCTGCCGGAGGTAATAGTTTAAAATATTTTTATCTGGATAGCTGGGAGGTACGTATCGCTAACTGGATGTCTGGTTTTCGTCAGGAGTTTAAAATCCGGCGTGGCTATGATATGACACCCTATTTGCCTGTCCTGACAGGCCGTATTGTTGATAACAGGGAGATATCGAACCGGTTTCTGCATGATTACCGACAGACGATAGGTGATTGTATTGCCGATAATTATTACGGACAATTCCGGGATCAATCTCATCAACATGGTCTGCAATTCAGAGCCGAGATGGCCACCACGCCGATACCGGTTGATATGCTCAAATGTTTAGGCCGTTGTGATGTTCCCTTTGGTGAATTCTGGACGGAGACAGATTTGGAGAAAGGACGTGTGGAACCCTGGGAGCGGATGTTTGGTAACAGGCAGCATCAGCAGCACATATTTATGGTACCCGCCTTGCTGCTGCGGAAGCATTAACAGTGATCCAGAAACATTGGGAACGAACCGGATAAAGCATATGGTCTGACAAATTATCCGGAATGTGATTCAATCATTAAATCCACGGCAGACCAGCTGTGGGGAGATTGTGATGGAACCACGATAAAGGAAAGGAATGTTGGCAAGGGGCGTATAATTTGCGGCAAAACCCCGCGTGAAGTTCTTTTTGAGGATGGTGTTCTTGCCGACTTTGAATCTAATGGTTTGGAAAATAATATTGAATTGGATTATATTCACCGGTCAATAAAAAACGGCTCAGAAATAATCGATATTTATTTTGTCGCAAATTTTAAAAAAAACCGGATAAATTTAAATTGTAGTTTTCGTATAAATAATAAAGTGCCGGAATTATGGGATCCTGAAACAGGCAAAATTAATGACCTGGCAGTATATACAAATGTGAACGGCAGAATCATCTGTCCCATCAACCTGCCACCCCTTGGATCTGTGTTTGTAATCTTTCGTAAGGGTCAGCAGGATACACATATCAGCAAAATAGTCCGGAATTCAGCACTGCTCTTTCCGGCGAAAGAGCCACTTTACGATGATATACCTGCACTTAATATTACGCCTCTTGATGACCAATCCATCCTGCTTGACATTTGGCAAACAGGTAAATACCGGTTAGCAACAAATACCTCCGGGAAATATGATATTGATGTTCCTGATGTCCCGGAACCGATCGATATAGCAGGAAACTGGATTGTAAAATTTCCGCCTGGCCGGGGCGCTCCGGATTCAGTTCGGCTTGAGCCATTGATTTCGTGGACAGAGCACCCGCAGCACGGTGTTAAGTATTTTTCGGGTACAGCAGTATATCACAAAACATTTGCGATGAAAGATGATGTTCTAAAAAAAGACACAAAATATATTCTCGATCTGGGTAAAGTGGGTAATATTGCCGAAATAGCACTGAATGGTCAGGTCCTGCCCATTCAGTGGAAACCACCGTATAGAGAAGATGTAACACCCTGGTTGCAGGCAGGAAAAAATGAGTTACAGATAAAAATTACCAATTTCTGGCCAAATCGCCTGATTGGCGATCAGTTTTTACCGGCGGAACAAAGATATGCCTTTACAAATATTGCCAAATTTAC
>CAYULK010000295.1:0-3105 GCA_964445625.1 uncultured Calditrichota bacterium | reverse complement strand
TGCCCCGAAATACGGGATCTTCGACCGGCGGGCAGGAGAAAAATCTTTGCGTTAATTGAGTATATCCATTTTGTAAAACTTTGCTGATCTCCCAGGCGATCCGTTGGAAATAACAAAGTTTTTGGCAATAATAGCATACCGCTGTAATGCTGCTCCAAAGGAGTTCTTTGGACAAACAAAGAAAGACAAAAGATTTAAAGGAAAAAGGTGTCCCGACAGAAACGTTTCCCTCAGGAAAACACGTTGGGATGAAATCCTCGTAGAGGATGCATTATCGGTGCTTATATGATGTCAGCAATTATAAATCTCGAAAAAAATTTCGCTAGATATAAATCGGGTTTTACCAAATGGTCAAAAAGGTGGAAAGAAAAAAGGTATTTGTTGCACCCCTGGACTGGGGCATAGGACATGCGGCCCGAATCCTGCCCCTGATTCGAAAACTGATTGCGGATGATCATATGGTTTATATTGCTGCTACCGGACGGGCCAGGTATTTCTTTGAGCGCGAATTATCCGACTGCCATTTTATAAACTTTCCGCGCTATGTAATCCGCTATTCACGAACACGATTTTTTGTCACCCGTTTTATGCTGATTACCTTTCCGGCTATGTTGCTGACTATGTGGCGGGAGTATCGCAGACTAAAATATCTGCAAAAACAATATGAATTTGATTTAATTATCAGTGATAACCGGTTTTGTACCCGACACAAGGATGTTCCAAGTTTGCTGATTTCTCATCAGCTGCGCTATAAATTACCATGGCCGCTCCATAAAATGGAATGGCTGCCTGAATATTTTAACGCATATTTTTTTAAAAAATACACTCATATAATTGTGCCGGATACTGACGAACCGGATTCATATACAGCTGAACTTTCGCATAAAATGAGGTATCTTCAGAAAAATCAGATTTATTATGCCGGTATTATAAACAGCTTTTCCCCGGTTGAATCAAAAATAGAAGATCCGTTAAATTATCTGATTATCATCAGCGGTCCGGAGCCACAGAGAACCAGATTCGAGAAAATTATCAGAGCTCAGATAAATCAGCTCCGTGGTAACGTGGCTGTCGCTATGGGGATCCCGGAAAAAAAATATAAGATAACAATCGGTGACAAGGTGTATTATACCTATTTGAGCCGCGATGAAATGTCGGTTTTTATGCATAGAGCAAATTTTATCATCGCAAGACCCGGTTATACAACGGTTATGGAATTGATTTCACTTGGCAAGAGAGGATTATTAATACCGACACCAGGCCAGGTGGAGCAAGAATACCTGGCCAGGTTTTATGAATCTCAGGGCTGGTGTCATTATGTGCCACAGCACAAACTGATGTTGAAAAGAGATGTGGAGGTGGCAAAAGAATATCCGGGTTTTCCGGCAAGCGTGACTACATCATCAGAAAATATTCAGAAATTATACAACGATCTGTTATCATGATTTGTTTATAAGGCCAAAAGACTAAAAGGCAAAAGGCTAACAGGCCAATGGGATAAAGGCTCAAGACGCAAAGTCCAAGGCTTCAGGCTTTAACTGGTATGCGGTTTATCCTTCTCGCTGATTTTAGACATTGGACTTTGGATTTCACATTATTTTAAATGCCTACGGCCTATCGCCTATTGCCCATTGCATTGCCGCCTACCGCCTATCGCATACTGTCTATATGATTACATTCCCTTGAAACATTAACAAATATCGGTTAGATTAATGGCATTTGGAGGAACCGGTTGTGCGTTTGATTTTATGTGTCATTTTAATAGCAGGAAATTTGTTTGCAGAGATAAAAATTACAGAACTTGGTCGTTTTGGCGGAACCGGAAGCCGTCCGGGGTTGTTTAAAAATCCATCAGCAATAGATATCGGAGAAGGTGGAAGGATCTATGTCTGTGATCGCGGAAATAACAGAATCCAGGTATTTGATTTACGCGGAACATTTTTAACAAATTTTGGTGGATTTGGCTCCGGTGAGGAAAAATTTGATGAGCCAATCGATATCTGGGCCCGGTCAACTATCAATATTTATATTGCCGATTATAATAATCAATGCGTGCAGAGATACAATAAATATCATATTTACCTGAATTCGCTTTATTCCAATCCGGGCGATGATGAAAAATATCAGTTTGAGCGTGTGCTCAGTGTTGCCTACTCACCCCAGGGCGATATGTTTATTCTGGATGAGAGTGAATATAAGGTGATTAAAATAAACCCACAGAACAGAGGTGAAGTGGCGTTTGGTTATTATGAATCAGGTATCGGAGAATTGACTTCACCGGTACAGGTAGATCTAACCGGCAATCACCGGGTGGTTGTCTCAGATGCCGGAAGGCGGTCAATCTTTTTTTATGATTATTTCGGTAGTTTTCTATTTATGCTTGAGCATCCTGAAATGAAATTGCCGGGAGGTATTGCTGTGGATGATCAGAACCGGTTATATGTGTCAGATAGTGAGGCCGGGTCTATTTTTATCTTTTCAGCTGACAATTCATTTCTTGGCACTATTAAAGAGGTAGGCGGGTTGCACCTGACCCGGCCGGTGGATATGGCTTTATATCAGAAAGATGATGGCTACTATATGTATATTATCGACGCAGACCAGATAATAATTGCGGATTTAAAATTTAATCACGCGGGGGAGTGACCCACATTTGTTCCTCAGATTATGCTATATTTCCCTGATTATTTCCTTACCAACCCTCCTCCAAGCCCAAGAGAATTTTGCCTATAATCCCTGGCAAAAAGATACACTGATAACGGCTGTTGATAATGTGACGGAAATATCATTTCCTGAAAATTACAGGATTCTGGACCAGTCGTTTGTCATTGAAAAGAATAAGAGACCACTTCAAGTACAGATTGATTATATTTATAAACCGGAAAGTAAGAAACTTAATCTGTTTATTCCGCTGGGTAGCAGTGATTCCCTCCACATTCACTATACCATGCAACCCATACTCTTAAAGGCTAGTTATTCACTATTTAAGATTGATACACTAAGGGCCGGGGATCTGGAAACGGACAGTCTTATTTTTGTGCAACAATCATATGAGAATCCTTTCTCCGGATTTGACACGCGTCTTAAAAGAAGTGGCAGCATATT
>CAYULK010000294.1:0-3120 GCA_964445625.1 uncultured Calditrichota bacterium | reverse complement strand
ACCCACCAACCATGTTGATTTGCGTGTGGATAAGGTGTTGTTTAAAACAGGACCTTTTTCGCACAAGTTCTATGTCCGCATCTATAACATTTTTGATCAAAAAGGTGAATTGCGTGTTCATCCGGATACAGGAACGGCAAAATACACAACCTATGGCACGCATAGCTGGGTACCTTATAATGCCAACCGGATCGGGTCTTTGGAACACTATTATTTGAATCCTGATTGGTATCAGACGCCAAGGGAAATACAGATTGGTTATATCTTAAATTTCTAATATAACGGGTAAGAAAATGAAAAAATATATTTTAATAATTGTACTTATAGCTACAATAATTTTTCCATTACAGGCGCAGCAGGCTATAAATGAGCTACATGGAGATATGTTTTACCATAGAAGAGGTATCCATAACGGCAACCAGATACGCACATCATTTGGCAATGACGGTCAGCTCGGCTTTCGTGGATCTCGTGCTTCAACAAGGGAATTTCCCGGTGAGTGGCCTGTTAATTCAGGCCATGTATATCTGACAAAAATAGTGCTTCTGCCTATGGCAGAAATAAGGGATAAAAACGGTATCATACAACATATAGTATCGGAATCTAATGGTACGAATACGACACTGGAAAATCCAAAAGGCAGTGGCGATCTGGATCCGGCAGACGGCCGCTGGCGGACCATCACACCACTTCCCGGGTTTATAAATCCTGCCTTGATGGGCCTGCCGGCTGATTCGGCGTCGCCGGCGCTAAGTGATTTGCCCGCTACCTGGCCCGGCTACTGGCCCGATAAAATGAACGATCCGGTTGATGCCGGCTGGTTTGGCCAATGGAACGGTTATTTTGGTAAGGGTCAGATTAAAGCCGATCAGGAAAGTTATTGGGTGGCTGATGATTATCAGAATGATGAGTTCGAGTATTTTCCGGACGAAAATAATTTGGACCGCCGGGGGATTGGTATACGCATATATTACCGCGGATTGCAGTGGTCTAATCCTATGGTTGAAGACGTCATGTTCATGATATATGATGTGGAAAACATAGGCAGTGAAGCGCTGGATAAAGTTAATTTTGCGATGCTGCCCGATATTGACTGTGGCCCGGTTATTGGTCAATGGGATTTTAATCCGGATAAGAATGCCTTTGAGAAAGAAGAAGACTGGTTTTATATCTACGACCAACAATGGGTTAATGCCGGTGTTGGTTCGTTTTTTACTCCGATTGCATACGTCGGATATGCGCTTTATGAAACGCCGGGCAACGAATTCGACGGTATTGACAATGATCAGGATGGCGAATTGGGGAAAAATGACGGGGCCACCGGGGAAGGTAAAACAATATCCGAGGCGGATTTTAGCCGCGGCACTCTGCATAGTGACGATCCGGTAGTTATTGTTGATTATAATAGTTATGAAAGAAATCTTACTACGCTCGATAGCCTGAAACTGGAGAATCCGGGGCTTTTTTCAGGTGATACACTGATTATAGATTTTATCGGCCGGCCGCAAAAATTCTGGCCGGGCAAAACGCTGGATGAGATTCCCTTTAACAATTTTGATGATAATCTTAATGGCCTTATCGATGAAAATAACGGGGCTGAAATTGAGGGCGGTTTTTTTAGCTATATCTATGAAGACAACCTGGCAATAGACTTTTTTACCGGAGAAGGAAAAGATAACCCTATGATCGATGAGAGCCGCAAGGATGGTATTGATAATGACGGCGACTGGACGTTTTTAGACGATGTGGGTGTAGACGGAAAAGCAGGAACTGGTGATTATGGAGAAGGGGACGGGATGGCGACCGGCAAATACCAGTGGATCGGCGACAGCCTTATTATCCATGACGGACCGGGCGAACCGCATATCGACGCCACAGATATTACAGAAAGTGATATGATAGGGATGACCTCGTATTTTAGTACCGGGAACTGGGAAAGTTATTTACTTTGGGAAGATGATAAATTATGGAATGTAACCGTTCCCGGAAGAATTGAAGGCATTGCCCATAATGTGGAGGTATCGTTTATGGGGTCCGGATACTTTCCATTACCCGCCGGGCAGATAGAACGTTTTTCCGGCGCATTTATGTTTAACAATAAACTGGATGGATTACGACGTACCAAAGATAACTCGCAACGCGCTTACGATGGTAACTATCAGTTCTATAAGGCGCCGGAAAGGCCGACGCTGAGCGCCGTGCCCGGGGATGGGAAAGTTACTCTCTATTGGGATGATCTGGCTGAGAGATCTGTTGATCCGCTAACGGGGGAAGATTTTGAAGGTTACCGCATTTATCGCAGTACCGGAGTTGACTTTAAGGATATGACGCAAATCACGAACGCTTTTGGCGATGAAAAATTGATGGCGCCCCTTGCCCAGTTTGATTTGAAAAATGGTATCATAGGGCTTTCGCCTGGTGTGATTGAAGGCGTACAGTTCTATCTGGGCGACGATACCGGTTTAGAGCATGAGTGGGTAGATACAACGGTGGTTAACGGGCAGCGTTATTTTTATTATATAAGCGCATACGATCGCGGTGACCCTGCGTCTCTTGTCTCGCCGACAGAAAATAATAAAAGTATTCTCCTGGACCGGTCTACAGGCGATGTTCAGTCCAAAAGCATCAATGTTGCTGTTGTAACGCCCAATGCTCCTTCTGCCGGCTATAAAAAAGCACCGGATGACTTAGGTTTCGACCTTGTAGAAGGCTTTACATCCTCTTCTATGAGTATGAAGGTTTTTGACTCTCCGGTCATAAAGGATAATAACATTTATCATGTTACATTTGAAGATACGGTGATGATGATCGCCGGTTATAAGAAAAAACAGCTCGTCACCAAAAGTATTACCCTTGAAAATATAACTACGGGAACTGTCCTGTTGGACAGGACACAAAAAGGTCTTAACGGTACCGAGTTTCCGGTAACGGAGGGCTTTAAGCTGTTTTTAAATAATCAGCAAGTGGTTGAAGTGGATTCAAATAGCGGATTTGATAGAGAAGGCATTTATAAACCATCGTTTTCAACATTTTACAAAGGTACAAGCGGCACAATTAAAGCGGATGATTACCGCATTGAGTTTGGTGCGTTCAAAACCGGCGGCGGTCGCCGCGTCCAGG
>CAYULK010000293.1:0-3150 GCA_964445625.1 uncultured Calditrichota bacterium | reverse complement strand
GGAAGTGGCTATGCGCCGGGATTCCATTACCAACTCCTATCTTGATATCAAAGCAAAAAGATCCGGATATTATAAAAGCCGTAGTCTCGCAAATAAAAACTACCATCTTAAAAAATCTTATGAGGAGATGATTGAAATACGCGAGTCAAAAGATCTGGTTGAGATCGAATATGCGAATTATAAAATTCAATTGGATTCCGTATATAACCGGGAGTCCCGGGTGGCAGCAGATTCGCTACTCATCAAAAATGTGTTGAATGCTTATTTAGTCATTCCTGGATATATTTTTCATCAAGGTAGCATCGAGTATCATTCCCTAACCGCCGGTAATTTACTGGAATCTGAGCGCATGCAGAAAATAATTAATGAAGTGATGATACGTGCGCGACTCAAAGATGCTGATATTGACAATGATCAAATAGCCGGCTGGTTGAAGCCGATCCAATTTAAATTATATCAACTTCGTGCACTGGGCCCGTCTGAATGGGATTTCTACATCGACTTTTATGGATCTGTTATTGGCGTGGTTTTGCTGTTTATGGCAATATTTACAAGCGGTGGTTTTCTGTTTAGTAGTGTTCTTCAGGAAAAAACAAACCGTGTGATTGAAATGTTGCTGAGTTATGCCAGTAGTCGTCAAATTATGGCCGGAAAAATATTCGGCCTGGGCTTTCTGGGTCTTCTTCAGGTTTTAATCTGGTTAAGCATTACCGCTATATTTGTATTCTTCAATTTGTTTGATGTCGGACATATTTCGTTTCTAAATCTTGAAAATGCCTTCTATTTTCTCCATTATTTTTCACTGGGCTATCTCCTGTATGCAGCGATTTTCGTTTCGATCGGAGCCATTTTTTCATCAGAGCAGGAAGCCCAGCAGGCAAATATCATTTTACGTACTATCGCCATATTGCCGGTATTGCTTGTTTTCCTGTTTCTGAAAGAACCAAGTTCCGGCTTGATTTCTGTTCTTACTTATATTCCGCTGTTGACGCCCTATTTCATGATCATGAAAATCTCACAGTATGGTATACCGATTATCTCAGAGATTTATCTTACCAGTATTATCCTTTTTGTGTCAATTATTGGATTGGTTTTCTTTGCTGCAAAAATTTTCAGAATAGGAATTCTGATGTATGGAAAAAAGTTAACCTTTACTGAAGTCTTAAAACTCTTAAAATCCAGCTAATCTGTTTCTGATTCATGCTTTCTGGCGACCATTATTAATATTGTTTCAATGATTGCTGACAGAATAAGCAGCGGAATAATTGTATAAAAAAAGTACACTATATACTGATTGAACGATATATCCGCAAAAAATTCTAACCCGGATATACGGTTCAGACTGAATTGAATTGCCATGGCGATGCTTATCCAGGCTGCCGGCAACTCAAGCATGGCGACCGGATTTAAAAGACTGGCATAATAAAACCGACCTTCCAGGGTGTGGTACATAACCACCCCAATATTCAATCCCGTGTATATAATTAACATAAACGGCAAAATAATTACCCATCCGGAGAGTAAATTTAGAAACAGAGAAAAACCGTTCAGACTCAGAATAACAATAAAAATAACCAGGGCCGGCCATTCCTTTTTAAAATATTTGTCCATAATATGAATAATAAAAAACGGATAAGCCGTCAACCATTTTATTTTTTTATAATGAGCCGTTGGAGCCAGCACATAGCCAATAAAAAAAAGAAGAGCTGCCAATAAAACTACTTGAAAATTCAGTATATGGAACACTGCTAAAAATTTATCTATCACTCTGATCTTCCTTTTCCGCGCAGGCTGGAATACCGGCACTAGAATCTGCATTTTTAACTGAATTAATAATTGCTCGTCTCACTGTATCGGCACCGGCTTCATACAGGTATTCCATATCAAAATCGACCTCATTTGACGAAACCGCGAATATTACATCACCATCAAAGCTGGTATTTGCCGGATAAACCGCACGGGCCAATCCATTTTGTCCCCGTTTTGCTATATTATACGCCTGTACTTTGTTCATGCGCACGTTGGTTAAAATAACACATAGAACTGTATTTTCACTCATCCCTGCTTTAGGTAATTTCCATCGGGTTGTACTATCTTTTCCGGCCAGGAAATCCCCTGTTTTTCCAATTGCCCCCGCGACAATTTTACCATTTTCATCAATAATATCACCCACTGCATTGACCACACACAAGGCACTTATCCGGGCAAGATCCTTCTCGTGGTGGGCAATTCCGATACCGCCCTTCATACAATTCTCCAGACCATGCCACTTGCCAACAGTCGCCCCGGTCCCGGCACCAATCGATCCCTGCAACATATTATCATATCGTGCATTGTTACAGGCAATAATTGCATTTTCAGCCTCCGGACGTATTTTTGCACTACCGATATTCAGATCGTATATCACTGCCGTTGCAACCAGGGGAATTCTGGCAAAGGACGTTTCATATCCAAGATGCTTTCCCTCGAGGTATGTCATCACACCAGCTGCAGCATTAAGACCAAAGGCACTGCCTCCGGTTAACAAAATGGCGTTAATCGACTGTATTTTTCTTTCCGGCGATAAAAGAGCAAGTTCCCGGCTTCCCGGGGCTGACCCGGCAATATAACAGGACGCAGTATTTGAATCCGGACAGATAATTACCGTGCAGCCGGTTGCATTTTTCTCATCTGTATAATGTCCGATTTTAAATTTTTCAATCATTTAGAAGTCTGTTATTCATATCCCTGTTTTATCCGCGTCTTCTGCGATAATTTTTTCCTAAAATGTCTACTTTACTATTTAAAGAAATTGGCTGGTTTTATCGGGATTATTCGACCCTAAATATTGCCTCCGCCTCAGCTAATTTATCCGGTTTGCCCAGATCAAACCAGTAATTATGCTCTGGAATAGTAAAATTAATCTTGCCCCCGGCGTTTGCGCCATTAAGATAAACATCAAGTATAGAAAAGATATCCTGATCAGGAAAAAACCGGAATAGCCGGGGTGAGATTATATGGATTCCGAGGAAGGAAAGTCGCTGATAATTAGTCAATATTGTCCCGGGATTAGCCGGGATTATTTTTTTATCAATCTCGCGTCCGATGAGATAGCCCTTCTTATCAAACAGCAGGTAGCGTGTGGTCTTTCTCCGTTTGACGGCAAGCGTA
>CAYULK010000292.1:0-3166 GCA_964445625.1 uncultured Calditrichota bacterium | reverse complement strand
GGGCAGGCGCGGCGCAGAGCCGCGGAGGAATGATTATTTTTAATAACTTTTTTAATTCGTGAAAATCCGTGTAATCCGTGGATAAAAGTTTTTTAGGCACTTTTGTCACTTTAGATCACTTTTAACTTTAGTCAGCACGGCTTACTGTGCTTTGAATTAACCATGAAAATTTATAAATTTATTAAGCTATGAAAACTTATTTTTATTTTAAACAGGATAAAGAAGCTGCAGAGTTTCTTGATTTGAAGCAGCTCGGATTTGAGACCAGGGAGGAAAAAGCCTTTCACGGGATACGCCGGTATTATGATACGTTTGACTGGCGGTTATACAATAACAATTTGGAATTCTACTCGGAAGGAAAAAACTATACTCTGGTATCTAAAAACGCTGAAAGTTCTATTCAAACGATATCTTTTCCTAAACGACCTGTTTTCGCTTCGGATCTGCCCGCAGAAACAAATATTCAAAAAATACTAGTGCCGGTCCTTCAGATGCGGGCGTTAAGTCAAATATTTTCAGTTAATATTACGATTAAAAACATAAGAATTCTGAATAAATCAAGAAAAACCATTGCCCGGGTAGTCAACGAAACCTGTAATATAAAGAATAAAAATGTATTTTCACTGATTAAAATACTGCCTCTGAGGGGTTATGAAAACCGGGCTGGTAAATTAATACGCCGGCTTGAGGCACAGGATATAGCAGGTTCGAACAAGAATTTATTTGAAATATTATGTGAAACAACCGGCACGACACCCGGCTCTTATACCTCAAAGCTGAATATCGAATTACATCCTAAATTATCCGTAACAGAAGCAGTGAAAATGATTCATAAAGGATTGCTGTCTGTCATGCAGCAAAATGAAGATGGTATCATCAGGGATGTTGACACGGAATTTCTTCATGATTATCGGGTAGCCGTCCGCAGAATCCGGTCTCTTTACGGTCAGGCAAAAAATGTGCTGCCTCAGGATTTGGTGAAAAGAGCAAAAAAAGATTATAGTTCCCTGGGGAAATTAACAAACAGAATGCGGGATATTGATGTTTATTTGTTAAATATAAATAAATATCTTGACTATATGCCGGGAGATCTGGTAGAATATATAAAGCCATTTTTTGAAAACCTGGAGCGGGAAAGGGTCAGGGAACATAGAAAATTGGTCAATAATTTTAAATCCCAATCTTATAAAACTCTGATTAAATATTGGGACAGTTTTTTATATCAGGAAGCCGGTTCTGACGATTCAAAAAAGTATATTATGGATTTTGCCCGCAAAAAAATTATGAGTCGTTTTGCAGCTGTTCTATCATTGGGATATAAAATTATTCCCGGTTCACCAGACACGCTTGTCCATAAATTGCGCATCGAATGTAAAAAACTCAGGTATTTATTGGAATTTTATACTTCATTATTCCCATCCGGACTAATTCCTTCACTTATTCGTCAACTCAAAATTTTACAGGATTATCTTGGTGAATTTAACGATTATAGCACGCAGCAGGCAACTTTGCACGAGTATATAAATACTTTACCCCTGAATAGTGAAAAGAATAAAAGGACAATCACAGCACTCGGATTTCTTATTGGAAAACTAAGCGAACGTCAGATGGAAGTGAGAAAGGATTTTGCAAAAACCTTTAAAAAATTTGCCGTTCCTGAAACGACCAAAATTTTTAATCGGATAAAAATGACGGATAGAACATGAATATTATTGCAGTATATAATATTAAAGGCGGAGTTGGTAAAACCGCGACCGCGGTAAATATATCCTACATGGCATCACGTGATGGCAATAACACGCTTCTGTGTGATCTTGATCCACAGGGATCTGCGTCATATTATTTCCGGATTAAGGCCAGGGTCAAAGCCGGGAAAAAGTCATTGCTTAAGGGCGGAAAATCCATTGAAAAAAGTATCAAAGCAACGGATTTTGATCACCTGGATCTGTTGCCATCAGACTTTTCATTCAGAAATCTTGATATATCTCTGGATCATTCACGGAAATCAAAGACCACGCTCCGGACATCATTAAAGGCATTAAGACATGAATATGATCTGATATTTTTGGATTGTCCACCTAATATTACTCTGGTTTCTGAAAATGTGTTCAGAGCAGCGGACATAATTCTGGTTCCCATTATTCCCACTACTTTATCAGCTCGTTCGTATAAAACACTGAATGATTTTTTTAGTCGGAAAAAATTATCCCGAAAAAAGTTGATTCCGTTTTTCTCAATGGTTGAACGAAGGAAGAAAATACATCTGGAGACAATGAATCAGATGTCCGGGGTAACTCCGGGGATTTTAAATAGTGTTATCCCCTATTCAGCAATAGTTGAACGAATGGGAATATACAGAAACCCCTTATTGGTTTATAGTCCAAAATCTCCCGCAGCTCAGGCCTATGAGAGATTGTGGCAGGAAATACAAAGTATAACAAAAATATAGTTTGAAGGAAATATGTTTGATTTTATCTGGGATACCGGGGGCTATTTCTTCTGGTTGCTAGTCATTTCAGTATTCTGCTGGATTTTGGAGCGATTATTCACCTGGCGTAATGATCAGAAAATTTTTCGTGACCAGATATGGCAGGATTATTTTTGGTTAATTTTCAACGGTCACTATGCCGGTATGTTAATTGCCTATGTGACCTTCTGGATAGTCGGGCAAATTAATCAGGGTTTTAATCTAATCGATCTCCCCGCCCCGGATACCCTTAATATATTAAGTGCTTCTCCATTCTGGCTGCAGTTAGCCGCGTATTTTATTCTGGCTGATTTTATTGAGTGGTGTGTTCATAATCTCTTACATCGTGTATCCTGGATGTGGGAATTCCATAAACTGCATCATAGTATTATGGAACTTGACTGGATAGGCAATTTTCGTTTTCACTGGATGGAAATAATTATTTATCGCAGTTTTAAATATCTCCCGCTGATTATTTTAGGCGTCGATAGCCGGATTTTATTGTGGATCGCAATATTCGCCACATTGATCGGGCATCTCAACCATGCAAATATTAAAATGGATTACGGATTGCTCAGGTATATTTTTAATTCACCACGGCTGCATGTCTGGCATCATGATGAAATATTACATGGTAAAGCGGGTCAAAACTATGCTATTGTATTCAGCGTATGGGATTGGATATTTGGAACAATTTAT
>CAYULK010000291.1:0-3177 GCA_964445625.1 uncultured Calditrichota bacterium | reverse complement strand
GTAATTAAAAATAATAAATATGACTATTTTCAGTTCAATCATTTATTTTTAAGCAGCTTAGTAATTACTTGATATATGATTAGATATATTTTATTATCAGTAATAATCAGCGTTGGCGTAAGGCACGTGGCAATGGCGCAGAATCATGAAAATATTCGTTCCCATAAACCGGTATATCATTATGCGCTGGATCAATGGACCACCAAAGACGGACTGGTAAGTAATAATATCAGTCATATTTTTCAGGCATCTGACGGTTTTATATGGGTTTCTACTTATAACGGTTTAATGAAATTTGATGGTGTACGGTTTGAATCATTTGATACGGAAAATCTTGATCTTCTGAATTCCAACGCATTTTATTCTGCAACTGAATGCCGTGACGGAACCATACTTTTTTCAACACAGGGAAGCGGGATATTGAAATTTAAGAATAACGCATTTGAATCCTACGCACAAGATATGTATCCGAGCATCCGGGTTGCATTGATTGATTCACAAGGAAGAAGGTGGATCGGAAGCAATGCCAATGGGTTGTTTCTTGACGAAGGCAAAGGGGATGGTATTTTTAAAATCGATAACGAAATTTTAAAAAACACCACGATTTATGACATCAAAGAAAGTCCGGATGGGGTGATCTGGTTCACGACTTCCGGAGAAGGCCTGGTGATGTACAGGGATGGAAATTTCCGGAGTTTGACAACCCGGGAAGGATTGGTAAGTAATCATGTAAAATGTGTGTCATTTATCAATGATAAGGTATATACAGGTACTATTAGCGGTGTTTCCGTTATATCCGATGATGGCAAAATCGAAACATTCAGTCATTTGACGGATGTTGAAATAAATGAAATTTTGCAGGATAACGATGGAAATATTTGGTTTGCCACAGAAATCGGAATTGGTAGAATGGAGGCTAACGGGCTTTTTGAGCTGTTTGAAGAAGAAGAAGGATTGCCTTCAAGGCAGATTTCATCCATTACATTTGACCGTGAAGGCAATTTGTGGATGGCAACAAAAAAATCCGGCCTGTTACGTTTGAAATATTCCAATTTTACTAGTCTTACAACCGATGAGGGCTTGTCGCTCAACAGGATCAATTCCTTACTTGAATATGAACCGGGAAAATTTCTTGCAGGATCCGATAATGGGGACATTGATGTGATCACGGACAAGGGGATTATGAAAATAAATACATCTCATGATTTAAGAAATACGAGCGTTAAATACTTTATAAAAGCCAGGAATGGAGATATATGGGTGGCAACATATGCGGGTGTATTACGCATAGGCAACGGATCAGAAGATTTATTTTCAACTGATAACGGCTTTCCTGAAAATCAGGCAAGAGTGCTGCTTGAGGACAGGCATGGAAACATCTGGGTCGGATATAAAAATAGCGGACTTATTTGTATTCATGAAGATTTATCTTTCACACCATATAACAAGGAGAACGGACTGGGGTCTGATTATGTTCTGTCGCTTGATGAACTTCCGGATGGTACAATTCTGGTAGGTACACATTCCGGGGGTCTGAATTTTATTAAGAATAATAAGATCGTTGAAACCCTTTTTCCACTCAAGTTAGCTGCAGGAGTACTGATATTTAATACAAGCATGGTGAACGGCAGCGATATATGGCTGAGCACAAACGTTGGAATTTTTCTGTTAAAGGATGGAAAATTTTATCAAATAACGGAACACGATGGATTGGGAGCTGAAACCATTTTTGATCTGGTGGAAGATTCAATGGGAAATTTCTGGATGTCATCTAATGCGGGAATTGTTAAAATTGAAAAAGATCAGTTATATGAGTTTATTTCGGGTAATATTAAAAAGGTAGAGGGGGTGGTATATGATAACAATGATGGTATGATTACCAGGGAATGTACCGCCGCTTCACGGATATTATTAACAACAGCAGGTGAATTGTGGTTTCCCACATTCGGTGGTATTGTGATTGTTGAACCGGATATAATTTTTAAAAATCCTGTAAAACCTGATGTGTATATCACAAAAGTGCAGCTCGACGGCGCCGAATGGATAGATTGCGTGGATGGAATGATTTTTGACGCCGGATACGATCGCTATTCATTCGATTATACAGCGCTGAGTTTTAGTGCTCCGGCTAAAGTCAGATTTAAATATAAATTAACGGGATTTGATGGTGATTGGGTAGAAGCTGGTGTAAAGCGCCAGGTAACCTATACAAACCTTAGCCCTGGAAAGTATAATTTTAGTGTTATTGCCTGTAATAATGATGGCCTCTGGAATACTCAAGGTGCAAGTATGAACTTCATTATAAAACCCTACATCTATGAAACGGTTTGGTTTTATATTTTGATATTTGCGCTCGTTGCAGGACTTTTCTACCTCAGATTACACACCATACGCAAGCACAATGAACAGTTGCAAAAACTCAATGCAGAACTCGATAGTTTTGTTTACAGTACCTCACATGATCTCAGAGCTCCGCTGATGTCTGTTCTGGGGTTGGTAAATATTGCAAAACTGGATGAGGACAAAAGCAGGATAAAAGAATATCTGAATAATATTGAAAAAAGCATTAAAAAGCTGGATAATTTTATTTCAGATATCATCGATTACTCACGAAACTCAAGATTGGAAGTAACCCTTGAAAAAGTGGATATCAGAAGTGTATTAGAGGGAATTATTGAGTCGCTTGCTTATCTGGACCCTGAGAATAAAATAGAAAAGACAATTGAGATTGACGATAAAGCAAAGCCAATCCGAACGGACAGCCGGCGTCTTGCAATCGTACTTAGTAACATTATTTCAAATAGTTTTCGCTACTTCCGCCCGTATATTGATAATCCTTATATTATAATACATGTTTTTCCAGACAAAGGCGGTATCCTGATAAGAATAGCAGATAACGGAAAAGGAATAGCCGATGAGCACATCTCTAAAATCTTCGACATGTTTTACAGGGCCTCCGAAAGCAGCAATGGGTCAGGCCTGGGCCTGTATATCATGAAAGAAACCCTTGCAAAACTCAAAGGCACAGTTTCGGTTGAATCAAAGCTGGATAAAGGCACAACATTTACGCTGCGTATTCCCACATTGTAAGTATATTTTGCTTTCATGTTATTATTTTACAAATTACCTGAGAATATTGAAGGTTTATGGCCATTAAAAAAGAAATCATAAGATTAA
>CAYULK010000290.1:0-3270 GCA_964445625.1 uncultured Calditrichota bacterium | reverse complement strand
AGCACTTGAAATGGGTAATGATGGTTCTGATGAAACAGAATAAATTTATTTTATCTCGGTACTCGTCACCTGATACTCGATTATTTTCTCTCAACCTGTGAACCATGCTGTGATAGACGAGCATCGAGCATCTGTTTCCTAATCTTTCTCTGCGGGCTCTGTGACTTATGAATAAATAACGTAAGAGTAATCATAAATGATTTCTATATAATATCGGAGTGGAAATTAATGTATAGACAAGTAAAAACAATTATAATTATATTCGCAGGATTATTAATCCCGGCGATTTCTACGTCTACCATTGTAAAAGGACCTTATCTTCAGGCGCCAAAAATGAATTCAATGACAATTATGTGGGAAAGTGATAAGTCGGAAGAAGCAATTGTGAAATTTGGTCAGACTAATACTTTAAAGCAACTTCTTAAAGTTCAGCCAATCGATAATAAGGAGGGGTTTTATCTTTATCAGGCGCAGATAATTAATTTGGAACCTGGAAAAAAATATCTGTATAAGGTAATCATGAAAGAGGATAGTAGTGAATCATATTTTCATTCCAGTCCGGTACAAAATACTTCAATTACTTTTGTCGCAATTGGTGACAGCAGAACCGGGCATGAAACATTTCAGAATATTGCAAACCAAATCAATCAAATCAATCCGAACCTTATCATAAGTATGGGTGATCTGGTAGGAAATGGCGGTGATTTTTCTCAGTGGAATCCTCACTATTTTGAACCTGCAGCACAATTAATCAACCATATCCCTCTGGTTTCCACGTTAGGGGATCATGAAACTAATGGTGATAAAGACGGGATAAATTTTTTCTACTATTTTCGACCATGTGTAAGTAATAATCAGATGTGGTTCTCTTATGATTATGGTCCCGCCCATTTTGTTAGTCTCGATTACCGGGCATCTAAGGATTCGTTAATGATGGAATGGTTTGAGAAAGATATGGCTCAATCTAATGCCAAATGGAAGTTTGTCTATTTACACAGACCGAGTTATAATGTAGGCGGTCACAGATCGCACTGGGGACACCCGGGTTGGCCGGCACTTTTCCGTAAATATAAAGTTGATATTGTTTATACCGGTCATTCACATCTTTACGAGAGATTTTATCCTATGCGCCCTTCAGAGCAACCTGATGCATGGCCGGTAACTTATATAACGACAGGTGGAAGTGGTGCAGGACTCTACGAATCGGTTCCGCATAATAATCTGGCATTTACAAAATCTATCAATCATTTACTTTCTATTAAATTATCTGCGGATACTCTTCTTTCAACCGCGCTTTTAACAAATGGAGAAGTATTAGATCAATTCGCTATGATAAAGCAAAATGGCGTTTATGAAAATTCTTATCTGGATTTAGTCAAATCGCAGGAAGAAATGAATATGTATATGATATTTGCCCCTGAACTGCTGGTAAAATTTAATAACATGCCTTCAGAAACCGAACCGGCCAAGAAAATACTTAGTTTTAACTCCATTGGTGTGAATGAAGATATTAATTTTCAGGTGATTCTTTCCGAAGAATCAGAAAAGCATTATCGTATGGATCCGTTTGCAGGTGTATTAAATAAAGGACAGAATTATTCGGATACAATCCGGGTCTACTTAAAAGAGACGGTGACTATTGATGGCAGGTATTTTGATCCGCCACTCAAATTCAATTTAAAATATGAGTCAAATACAATTTCAGGAATTGCTATCGGAAGAGAGAGCCGATACTACCCTTTAAAGGAGTAATATGATAAAAATTATTATAAGGAACCTGTTTTAATTCCTTTTCAATAATCCGTTCACTTGCGGCAGGGCCAGATCTGATATTTACTCTGAGATTGAAAATAGTTTGCTCTAAAAACGCTCATTTAATGGTTGTACCTTTACCGTTTAATGCACTCTGTAACGGGGTAATACCCCTGCCATCGCTGATTATCACCTTTTGGCTGCCATTATCAATCAGTCTTTTGATAGCAAGTAATTTTCGTTTAAATCGGCCTTCCGCTTTGCTTTCCAAATCGCAAAGTTCGGATTGTGATAATGTTTTGATAATACTCTCAGGGTCATCCTTATCACGTAACAATCCATATGCCTCAATCAGGTGGATGACTATCCGGGCATTAAAATGCTCTTGCAACAGGCAAATAATATCATCGTTCTCAGAATTAATCGCCTGACCGTTCTCATCGATGATCGGCACAGTAAGTACCGGCAGATACTTATTGTTGAGTAAATATGATAAAAGGTCCCGGTTGATATCTATTGGTTTTCCGGAATAATCCCGCAGGAGTTTTAATTTTCCGTTCTCACGAGTCCGAATTCCCTGATTGCGCCTTCCGCGGATAACCGCCCCATCCAAACCGCTTAATCCTATGGCATTTTTTCCCGCCTGTTGTAATAATTCCACAAGTCTTTTATTCCTCAACCCGGCATAGGCCATCATCTGCAGATCGATGACATCCTGATCCGAAAATACGCTGCTGTAACCGGATACAGAGGTGATCGTTTTGATGCTTGTATTCAATCTGGAAGCAAGTTCATCGCGTAGAGCGTTTGCACCGTGTACGATGATGATATCATCATCGAGTGAGGATATATCTCTGGCAATTGCCGGTAAATTAATATCTTTTCCGCCACCAATTTTAATGATGATCACTCATAAACCTCAATGCTGGTATTTTTAATTTTAGTCCAATTATTTTCATTTAACAACGGCTGCGAACAGACTTGTAACATCCCGGGTTCTGATTTTTTATACATGGTAAAATATTCTTCCCGTTCACTAAAAAAAGAAGCGAGGTAAAGTATATTACCATCTGTGAGCATGATATTGAGTGCTTTAATATAGGTAGTGCGTTTAATAATGATTGCCATGGCTTTCTTAAACGCGCTGTCCATATCGTCGCTGTTAAATCTTTTAATACAATTGAAGATTTTTTCAGCACCGGTTCTGCCCGGTATATTCATTTTCACACCGTGCAATTCACCATTAAATGCAAAACAATACTTCCCATCCATAAACGGCATATTATTTTCGATGACTATATCCCTGTCCCGGAATGCGCTTCTGGCATGTACCAGTAAAAAATTACTATGCGGAAATTGGTCAAAATTATCCTCCCAAATCGGTTTTAAAGATTTGTAAAGTTTTCGCTGTCCTTTTTCCAGATAAACTAACCCCCAGCCATGTCCCTGATATTCGGGGCTGTCCCGGCATATACGGGCAAAATTCTCCAGTTTTTTTTTCATATTCACAGATTGAAA
>CAYULK010000289.1:0-3279 GCA_964445625.1 uncultured Calditrichota bacterium | reverse complement strand
ATTAAATTATGATTGGTCCGATGATGCTTTGGATATCATATTGGCTAAAACCGGAAATAACAGTTCTATCGGATTCTGTCAGGTTAGATTAAAAACAGCATACTGGATTGAAGTACAACTTTCTGACTCCTCAAGTATTTACTGGCCGGGGAAACTATACACTAATATATTGTCAGTAAGCGAGAGCCCTAAAGAATTTATTACAAAACTGCAGGATGACTCGCTGAATATCTTATATGCGGCTGCATATCTCAGGATCATACAGAGCAGATGGGATAAAGCCGGATATCCGATCGATGAGAGAGCAGATATCCTTGGAACGTTATATTCTACCGGTATATTTAATCCGGATGGAACGGAGAGGTCCCCACGAAGCAATCCGGAGGCGAATATGTTTGGCCGGAAAGTGAAAGAGGCATTACATCTTTTTCAGAACTACTAAAGGGACTCTGGGACTTAAGTGCTAAGGGACTTTATATTATACCACGGGTAATAAGATCCCTGCGGGATGTCTATTGATCCTGGGGCCTGGAGCCTGAAGCCTGAAGCCTTGTTCCTTGAACCTTTGGCCTTAAAATACACCCCCCTTAGTCCCCTCCGCCAGTGGGCGGATCTTCGACTTTTTGTAAGGGGGAAAACACTTTGTACTTTATCACATGGATCGGATTAATCTCCTATCAGGAGTTCCCCCTCCCTTAAAATAATCCGGTCATCTACCTTTATTGTGGGTTTAAAGAATACACCGTCGACATGGATGCCGACATTACATGTGCCGCCCATGCTCATATTATTGCCCAGGGCAATATGTGCCGTGCCCATCACTTTTTCATCCTCAAGGATCATCCCGGTAACAATGGCCTGATCGTTGGTTCCGATACCCAGTTCGGCAAGATTATATGCATCATGTCCCAAAGGTTTCAGCATCTCATCCAGATTTCCGGCTTCTTCCCCGCCTTCGATTTTAACCGCGTACCCGTTTTCAACTGTTACTCTGATCGGTGTAGTCCCAATTTTACCAATACCGGCAAAGGAGCCGTCTACGACAAAAACACCATTACTTTTACCTTCTGCCGGCATGAGATATGATTCACCGCTGGGCAGATTACCGAATTTGCCTTTTTCAGTGACCAGGCCGGTCGAAGAGATGGCATTAATTCCCTGAATCGGGATAATAATATCTGTCCCGGCTGCGGTCGTGACATGGACTTGTGAACCCTGATCGAGAATTTCGGTTAATTTATAGGTTCTTTCAGCAATTTTATGATAATCCGCACCCAGGGTACGTATCATGACCTCTTCGGTAATACCAGGCATGGTTCCCACCCGCGCACCGGCTGAGCATGCATTACGCCGGGCTGTTGTATGGGTCAGGGATTTTGCAGTGGGACAAATCACGACATCATACTTTGTCATCAAACCGGAAATGCTAACAGTAGGTTCCTGGCCGTTTACTTCGCGTTCGGGCATTATAACCAGTACTGCTTCGTCACATAATTTTTTGCCTACTTTAAATAATGTTTCACCAATCATCTGCGTACGATCATCGGTAAGCACCATCAGGGATTCATTCTTTTTTAAGTCTAAACAATCCCGTAATGCTATCTCAGAAGATTTTTTTAATTCATTATTCATATCAAATTACTCATTCCAAATTTAAATTTTTATGGTCACATTGTATTTTTCTGCCTAATTTTTCGGAGTGCATTAAGATCAACCCGCCTTCCGGGGCATTAAGTTCCTTGCTTATCACCGGACATTTGACACTAAACAGGAAATATATTTTCTTATCTTCCTCGTTCAGACTCTCGAAATTCCCCTGACCTTTTGAGATTACTAATTCCGCGGAATCATAGATTGCACGCATGTGATCTGAAACCTGGTGCAACAGAGTAGCGGGCGCATTATCACCATTATCAATAACTGAGGCGACGTCATCAAGATTAATCATTTCGGCATCTTTCATCGTTGCATCATTTATAATAGGCGCACCACGTACAACTACCGTAAATTGATGTTCTCTTTCGGGATAGAACTTTTTTAAAACTTCAATAAATAATTTATCAAAGACTATTTCACCTGCATTGTCTGCCAGATAAAGAATATTTTTCGTTTTTAAAATATCATCCAGGAATTGTGAGTAATCATCGATAGCAAAAGAAATCTTGTGAATATCGGCCAGCATATCTCTGAGCTGCACATCTGCATTGCCCTTTTGGAAGCGAAACTGATTACCGGCAATTGATAATTTTGCTGCGAGATATACCGGGTCATCACTTAAATAAACGATTTTTTTCAACAATTTATAATTATCCAGAACAAATCTGTTAAAACGAAATTTTTCTTCGCCATAAAGATCTGTGATTCCGGTAGTTTCTCTGATAATTCTATAGATATTTTTACCCAATTCGGGCGGAGATAGTTCGAGGTCGGCTTCCTGCAGATATTTTAATGTATTATTTATTGCTTCCCGCTGCACTTTTTCATCATCAACGCCGATGCGCACTGCATCAATGGTTTGCTTTACAATGCATGGAATACAATCAAAAGAGGCTTTCATATTATCCTTATTTATCTTGAGCTATTCATTGCACGGCCCAAGACTGGAAACATATCGTAAATTATTAACCTGATCAATATAAAAAAAATTGCCACAAAGACTCAAAGACACTAAGAAAAAAGCACTAAGATCTTTAAATAAAAGATGCTAATTTGATTTATAAAAAACAGATACTCATTTTAAATCATTAATTTTTATAACTTTGTGTCTTAGTGACTTTGTGGCTAATAAATTATTCATGTCAGTAAAAATTTTGCTAATCGCCCCGGCGATCCGCTGGAAATAACAAAGTTTTTGGCTACTATAGCATAAGCCACTTAAAGGGAATTACATATTAATGAATGCCCTGCAAGCGAATTTAAGAAAGATATGCCCGGTAAGCCAATACTTCTATAATTGGATGGTAAAAGAGACCAGTGTGGGTGGTGTTTCATGTGGATCATAAAATCCTTTTTCACTAGCCATATCTTTATGCCATTTGGCCAGAGTAATTCCGATAACGGAGCCAAGCACTGCTCCTGTGAGCACATCTGTAAACCAGTGGCGATTTAAAACCATGCGTGATACAGCAGTACCAGCGGGAAACACCAGCAGCAGATAAGTAAGCGGTTGCGGTGTGGCCGGACGGAAATGAAGAGTTGAAATCTGTAAATGGCAGGAAGTTTCTGGGTCCATTTCCAGTATCCGGTCTGGTACGTCCTAAAATAAGTTTTGTTGCGCCA
>CAYULK010000288.1:0-3294 GCA_964445625.1 uncultured Calditrichota bacterium | reverse complement strand
AAAATCTATCCAGGAAAATTTGGTGCGCCATCTGCTAAATGCCTGTCTTTCCATAACGATAGGAATAAATTTTAGAGGGAAAACTATGAAAAATAATCAAATCTGCTCAACCTGCAATACGGACAAATTTTTAAAAATTAAAAATATTACGACGAATTTTAATATTAAAGGAGAGGAAATCCAATTCACTTATGAGGCTTTGGTATGTTCACAATGCGATGAATATATTTCATCTCCTGATCAAAACGATGAAATTTTAAAGCGTGTATATGACCGATACAAGGAAATTCATGGCCTGTTGCTAACCGATGAGATAATATCAATCCGTAAAAAATACAATTTAAGTCTTCGTGACTTTAGCAAAATTCTTGGTTTAAGTTATGTTACCTATCATCGTTATGAGAATGGAGCAATACCTGATCCCGCTTTGAATAATCTTTTACTGCTAATAAAAGAAAATCCTCAAAATCTTGACAATTTATTCGAACGTGCAAAATTAAAATTTGAGCCAAAAAAGGTACAAAAAATTCAAAGTGCAATTAATGAAATTTAATAATATGATAAAAAAATCATTGCGTCTGCCAATCATTATTCTTGCTGTTATTTTAATTCTGTCTGCTTTTTTGTTATGGGACCTGAGCGATACGGGTAAAGTTGTCCGGACAGGTTCCCCGGGGAATTTTGCGGATCAGGATGCTCAGATTATAAAAGCGGATTATGTGGGTAAGGAATCATGTATCAAGTGTCATCAACGGCAGCATGGGTTATGGGCGGGATCGCATCATGATCTGGCGATGCAAAAAGCCGGTGACAGCACTGTGCTGGGGAACTTTGATAATGTACAATTCACACATTTTGGCATTACTTCAAAATTTTATCGCCGCGATAATAAATTTTTTGTCGAAACCGAGGGTTTGGACGGAAAAAATCACGAATTCGAGGTTAGTTTTACATATGGCATAATTCCACTGCAACAATACCTGGTTAAATTTCCGGACGGACGGCTACAGGTATTGCCTTTTTGCTGGGATACCAGATCGTTAAAAGAGGGCGGGCAAAAATGGTTTCATATTTATCCGGATGAAAGAATTGCACCTGATGATATCCTGTTCTGGATGCGCCTGAATCAAAACTGGAATTTTATGTGCTCCGAATGCCATTCAACAAACGTCCGTAAAAATTATAACGTAGAATCAAATACCTATAATACTACCTACTCTGAGATAAATACCTCCTGTGAGGCCTGCCACGGGCCCGGATCTGATCATGTCACCTGGGCTGAGGCCTATAATGTGTCAGGCAAGCCGGTTAAAAAAGGGGATATGGGACTCAAAATTCGTCTCAAACTGGCAGATCAGGGAACCTGGATATTTACTAATAGTAAGACGGGTACCGCAGAACGGAACCGGCCATTGCATTCAAATGTCCTTGTGGAAATGTGTGCCAGATGCCATTCACGCCGGACAGCGATTACCGACGAATATGTGTATGGTAAACATCTGTTAAATACGCATCGTCCGAGATTGCTGGAAGAAGATGTATATTATCCGGATGGCCAGATTCTGGATGAGGTCTATGTATACGATTCGTTCTTACAGAGTAAAATGTACGGGAAAGGTGTGATTTGCACCGATTGTCACGAACCACACAGTACCAAAGTATATGCTCGCGATAATACTTTATGCTACCGCTGTCATTCGTACGAAAAATACGGCGGACGCAGCCACCATTTTCATAATCCCGATTCAACCGGATCACTTTGCGTTGAATGCCATATGCCGGAAAGAACCTATATGGTGATTGATCCCAGACGGGATCATAGTATTCGCATTCCACGACCTGATTTATCCGAAAGACTCGGGACGCCTAATGCCTGTAATAAATGTCATGATGATAAAAGCGCACAATGGTCGACAGATTATGTTAAGAAATGGTATGGCGATGATTTTACGGATAAGGAGCATTTTGGAACGGTATTCTCTGCCGGCCGGAATCTCGAACCTGGTTCCAGAGACGCATTGTTAAAGATTGTTAGAAATTCAGATCATCCGGTAATGGTGCGAGCCTCTGCAATCCTGGAATTACAACGGTATCCAAATGCGGAAGTTGCCCGGTTAATAAATGAATTGGTTCATCATAAAGAGCCCTTAATACGCTTTGCGGCGGCACAAGCGGCAGATATGATAGCCGTTGACGAGCGCTGGGCTATGATGAAACATCTGCTGACCGATTCACTTACCGTTATACGTCTGGAAGCAGCTTATAAACTGGCTGATACCAATAGAAATCGAATCTCGGAGAAGTATCAAAGAATTCTGGACCGGGAAATAAATGCCTATATAAAAAGTCAGAATTTTAATGGCGAAAGGCCATCTTCACATCTTAATCTCGGTGTTTTATATCTGGGGCAGGGAAATTATAATCTGGCAAAATCCGAATATGAGAAAGCGATCGAGCTGGAACCCGGTTTCCCATATTCTTATATCAATCTTTCTGATTTATATCGTATGCAGAACCGGGATGACCTTGGTGAGCAGGTTTTGCTTGCCGGGATTGCCTGGATTAAAAAAAGTCCGGATTTATTTTATGCACTGGGGTTGCTGTATGTCCGGCAGAAAAGAATTGAAGAAGGGATGGAATATCTTGAAAAAAGTGTCTTAGCGGCGCCGCAAAATCCAAATTTTGCTTACACTTATGGTGTTGCTCTTAACTCGACAGGTAAAGCTCAGGAGGCGATCCGGGTTTTGGAAAAGGCATATCAAAATAACATATATAATGAATCTATCTTGCAGGCATTGGCGACTATTTCGCGTGACGGTAATTATCCGGATAAGGCGATCCGATATACCAGGGAGCTGATCCGGATCAGTCCTGATAATCAGGGATATGTGAATCTTCTTCGCGAATTACAACAGAGAAGAACAAATGAGGAAACACGGTGATGCGTCAAGGTCTATCCAAAACGACAATAATATATGCGATAATCTTATATTTTTGTATAAACGTAAATATCGCTGCACAAAGTCTGACACCCAATGGTACAGATCCGACCGAAATCAGATCCCGGGTAGATATTATTCTGGCTCAGTTGACCAGTCTGGCGAATAGTGATTTTGTCGGCACTACTATCGGGGGAGAATTTGCATTTAACGATTGGTTGTCAACAGGTGTGGATGTTCCCTATGTTTATGCCAGGTTTTCCGGCAAGACTTCTACCGGCATTGGTGATGTTCGATTAAAATTTTTAACCTCAATATATCGTGCCGGCCAATTTGAATTATTGAAGGCCGTAGC
>CAYULK010000287.1:0-3313 GCA_964445625.1 uncultured Calditrichota bacterium | reverse complement strand
ACCCGCGCTCTGCATACATTAGGGACTGATTACCTGGCGATCGTCCTTGCTACATTTAATGATAAGCATAATGCACTTTTATTTGCGACGACACCTACCGGTAATCGCAATGATCTTGCTATATCCGGCGACGCTGCCGAGATGGATGGCAGTTGGAACACATTCTGGGATGCCGAAGCCCATCAGGATAGTACCGGCTGGTATGCTGAAATGCGTATCCCATTTTCAAGTCTGGGATTTCAGGATCAGGATAATGTAGTGACCATGGGCATGATCGTTTACCGCTATACTGCCAGAAAAAATGAACTCACCCTATATCCTGCGATCGAGCCTAACTGGGGATTTCTGAGTTTTGTCAAACCATCAGAGATGCAAAAAGTGGTTTTTACCGGAATTAAAAGTAATAATCCGGTCTATCTGACTCCATATGTCCTGGGTGGCATCGGACAAGACTATGAACTGAATAATTCTGAAACAGAATACCGGCGTAATGATGATTTGACAAAAAGCCTGGGACTGGATCTGAGATATAATGTGACCGAGAATCTGACGCTTGATTTTTCAGTGAACACTGATTTTGCCCAGGTAGAAGCCGACGATCAGCAAATTAACCTGACTCGTTTTTCTTTGTTCTTTCCTGAAAAAAGACGGTTCTTTATGGAACGTGCCAACATATTCGAATTTAGTTTCGGTGGTAATAATCGTCTTTTTTATACCCGCCGGATCGGGCTTCATAAAGGGGATCAGGTTAATATCATCGCCGGCGGGAGACTGGCCGGGCGCATTGGTGATTGGGATGTGGGCATCCTGAATGTACAAACCGGCGCCGAAACAGATCTGGCGGCCGAAAATTTTGGTGTTGTCAGGCTGCGCAAACAGGTCATCAATCCATATTCTTTTGTCGGGGGTATGTTCACCAGCCGTGTTAATCAGCATGGTCATTATAATTTGGGTTATGGCCTTGATGGTGTTATCAGACTTTTTGGTGATGACTATTTTTCCATGAACCTGGCGCAAACCTATACCGATACGCTCAACAGCAGATTGGCTATGACCGATGCCAACCGCATTCGCCTGTTATGGGAAAGAAGATCATACAATAAATTTGCCTATCAATTTGCGGTGGAACATGCCGGTAAAGATTATTTTCCGGCCAGCGGATTCGAGTTACGTAAAGATTTTTCAAGATACTTTAACGAGCTCTCCTATGGTTGGACATTTAAGGGGCATTCGTTTTTTCAGAGACATAGGGTGGCAATCACAACAGATGTTTATACACGCAACTCCGACGGCATCGTGGAAACTTTGAATATCAGTCCGTCCTGGAACGGCGCACTGACCTCAGGTTCATTTTTCACAATCGGTTTTAATACAGTCCATGAACGTTTGAACGAGGGATTCGATCTGTCTGATGATGTGGAAATACTGACGGGTGAATATACTTCTCACAACTTCTATGCCGTATACAGCACACCCGGCGGTAATGATCTCAGCGCTGAAATCATTGCGAGTTATGGATCATTTTTTGATGGCGTCCGTTTTTCTGCCGGACTTGACCCCAAATGGATTGCATCACGTTATCTGGAATTGACAGGATCCTATCAGTTCGATAAGCTGGATTTTTCTGATCGTCAGCAATATTTAAACAGCCATATTATCAGGCTACGCACGCTGATTACATTGAACAAAGCTATTTCATTTTTTGCATTTGTTCAGTATAACAGTACGGCACATTCCACCCTGCTAAATTTTCGCTTCCGTTATAACCCGCGCGAAGGCAATGATTTATATCTGGTCTACAACGAACAGTTTAATTCAGACAGATATCGTGAAGTCCCCATTTTACCCACCACCGTGAACCGGACGATTATCGCAAAATACACACATACTTTTACCTTTTAAATCATTCATGGGCTTTTAAACATACCGCAGTCTAAGGCTGCAATCAAATCGTAAATTAATAATCTGATTATTTAATAAATTTGCCACGAAGACCCAAAGACACTAAGAAACGAGGAACTAAGAACCTTTAAATATAAGATGTAAATTTGATTTGTTTAAAAACAGATACTCCTTTTAAATCATTAATTTTTATAACTTCGTGTCTTAGCGACTTTGTGGCTAATAAATTATTCATGTCAGTAAAATATTTAAAAACTTTTATCCACGGATTATCCGTCGAAGCCGGATCAGGCAGAGACTGACACTGATTTGCACGGATTAAAACTATCGACAATCCTCAAACAGGAGAGGAAAAAAAAGGTGATTTGAAAGGTGTTTTCGAACAAAAATTTAACATCGGTAAACTTCAGTATCTTCTATACATATAGATTAAAAAAAAAGATCTACTCGAACTCATTATGATTGGTCCGCACGAAAAATACTATAGATATCTTAAAAATTATTTAAAACATAGATGAGCCCACTCTAAAAAGGGAAATTGCTCCGGTTTGATATGGATTTGCCGATCATGTTCCCAAACAGACTTTTTGAAGCAATTCTTTAAATCTTGGATCAGAACGAAGATTATCAAGAAAGGGATCAACTCTTAGATAAATCAGTTCACTAACATGTTCCACACACGCCTTATGCAGATATTCCATAGCAGTATCTTTCTCGTCCAAGCTTGCATAGATAAGTGCGATGCAATAAGGAGAGATGTATCGTTTTTCTGACAGTTCTTTTAACTCATCGATTATTTTTAGTGCCTCATCTTTGTTACCCGACAATGCATAAGCGCGCCCGAGGGCAGCTATTTTCGAACGATCTCCTGACAGATCCATCGCTTTCCGAATCATGTCGATAGCTTGCTTATACATTCCTTTTTGTCCATATGCCGACCCAAGCGTAACATAAGCTCGAATAAAACCGGGATCAAATTCGAGGGCTTTTTGATATTGTTCAATCGCTTTATCATACTGACGTGCAAAATAATAAATAACTCCCCGATCAGTTATGATACCCAGTGATACGGGATCGAGTTCCAATGCCTTTTTTACAGTTGTAAGTGCTTCATCATGCCTCTCCATCAATGCAAAATTGAATCCCGACATGTGATAAGATGTTGCATAGTTCGGATTGAGATCGATGGCCCGCTTAAATTCTTGTTCCGCACCTGACCAGTCGAAATCATGCATTTTGAGATGTCCCAGCGAAGCATGAGCTTCAGCAAGTGCTTCATCAATCTCCAATGCCTTGCTCACCGCTGCTTTTGCATTTGAAAATGCTTCTTTAGGTGAAATTGCAGAAAGACCGGCATCTCCAAGCCCGGTGTACGAATCGGCCAATCCTGCGTAAGCTAATGCATAGCCCG
>CAYULK010000286.1:0-3329 GCA_964445625.1 uncultured Calditrichota bacterium | reverse complement strand
GGATACACCAAATCAACTATATCGAAACAACGGTGATGGCACTTTTACTGATGTAGCCATAGAAGCCGGGGTAGATGACCGGCATTGGAGTATGGCAGCCGGTGCCCTCGATTATGATGGAGATGGTGATGTTGATATCTATCTGTTAAACTACGGCCCCAATGTGTTTTATATAAATAATGGTGATGGTACATTTTCCGACATAACAGATGCGTTAAGCCTGAGAGGACCGGAAACACTGAATGGTTTTACAAAATGGAGTGTTGGTGTGAGTTTCTGGGATTATAATCTCGATGGCCGCGTGGATTTAATGGTTGGAAACTTTTTAGCCTTTGATCCATCATATATTTCACCGACAACACCGGATATGATGCCCCATCCCTCAGAATATGGAGGACAGGCGTCGCTGCTTTATCATCAGAATGAAGACGGAACATTCAGGGAAATTACAAAATCAGTTGGTCTGTATTATCCACAGTCAAAATGTATGGGTTTAACTCTGTTTGACTATGATGATGATGGCGACCTTGACATCATCGTATCTCATGTGGATTTGCGTGCCACGGCGGCCCTGCTGCGTAATGATAATGGAAACAAAAACCATTGGTTGGGTTTGACACTGGTTGGCAAAAACGGGCCTGCATCAGCAATCGGGGCGAAGCTAACCATCACATCGGGTGATCTTAAGCAGGTGCGGATAAATCAATGGGCGACAACCTATCTGTCATATAATGATCCGCGCTTACATGTCGGTTTGGGAGAGAATTTAATAGTGGAAGTTTTAGAAATCCGCTGGCCTGATGGCGAAAAAGAGGTTTTTGAACAGCTGGACGTTGATCGTTATCTTATTATTAAACAGGGTATTGGTATTCAGTAACGGGTAATCGAACCACAAAGGGAGGGAAACATAATGCAATATAAAGCGCTGGAAAATCGGTATGATGCCATATCATATGTAAGATGTGGCAGAAGTGGACTGAAACTGCCGCCAATTTCTCTGGGATTATGGCATAATTTTGGCAAAGATGATTCATTGGAGAATAGCAAGAAGATTATTCATAAGGCATTTGATCTGGGAATAACACATTTTGATCTGGCAAATAATTATGGACCTCCATACGGGGCAGCGGAAATAACATTTGGGAGAATATTACAGGAGGATTTAAAATCTTATCGGGATGAACTAATAATTTCCTCAAAAGCTGGCTGGGATATGTGGCCAGGGCCCTATGGAGATTGGGGATCAAAGAAATATTTAACTGCGAGTCTTGATCAAAGCCTTAAACGTCTTAATTTGGAATACCTAGATATTTTTTATCATCACCGGCCGGATCCCGAAACTCCTATGGAAGAAACCATGAGCACACTCGATCAAATTGTACGCAGTGGTAAAGCTCTTTACGTAGGAATTTCACAATACAGCGCAGATGAAACCAGAAAGGCAGCGGCAATTTTGCGTGATCTGGGTACGCCATGTCTGATCCATCAGCCTAAATACAGTATTTTTGTTCGTTGGATAGAAGACGGACTATTGGATGTATTGGAGTCTGAAGGAATTGGCTGCATTGTCTTTTCACCTTTGGCCCAGGGTATATTGACAGATCGATATATCGACTCTATTCCGGCCGACTCAAGAGCAGGTAAGAAAGGGACATTCCTTAATGCAGCTGATATAACAGATGAACTTCAAAATAAAATTAGAAAATTGAATGATATTGCAAAAGATCGAGATCAAAGTCTGGCTCATATGTCGATTGCGTGGGTTTTGAGAAAAAAAGCAGTGACTTCTGCATTAATTGGAGCAAGCAAAGTCAGTCAAATTGAAGATTCTGTAAAGGCCCTCGATAATCTGAATTTTAGTGACGAAGAATTAAAAAAAATTGATGAGATCAGCGTAAAATAGGATTTTGGATATTATATGCGCCGAAAATGTAATGCAGTAAATGAAGAATTTTTTAGCAATCATCCTGTTTTAAAAAAACATCTCCCCCTAGTGGGGAAGATTAAAACAATCTTTGAATCACGTGATGATTTGCTGTTTATCAAGGCGCCGGGCCGGGTAAATTTAATAGGTGAGCATACCGATTATAACATGGGCCCTGTATTGCCGTGTGCGATTGATAAAGAAATTGTCTTTTGCCTGCGAAAAAATATTTCAGATGAGATTAATGTCGATAATGTAAATCCAAAATTCTCCGCCCTTAAATTTTCAATAAGGCAGCCAATTGACCCTTATGCGAAAGGGAATTGGGGGAATTACATTAAGGCCGGAATTAAGGGCGTTATTGACCATCTTCAATCTAACAATTATCATAATCTGAGTGACCTGTGCGGATTCGATGCGGTTGTTTCCGGAACCCTGCCATTGGCGGCCGGTTTATCGAGTTCTTCTGCATTGGTTGTGGCCTCGGCACTGGCATTTGTGGTCATCAATAATCTCAATATTGAAAAACCGGAAATTGCAGAGATTTGTGCAAAGTCCGAACATTTTGTGGGTACAGCAGGTGGCGGAATGGACCAGGCGGCCAGTCTGCTGGGTAAAAAAAATTCATTCCTGAAAATGGAATTTAATCCACTCAGAATCGAACCAATTCTTGCGCCGGAAGGCTTGCAAATTGTTTTATTTCATTCTTTGATTGAGGCTGAAAAAAGCGGAAAGGCCAGGGAAGAATACAACCGCAGAGTCCTGGAGTGCCGTATGGCTGTTGATCTTTTTGAACAATATATGGTCATTAAAAGTGAGCTTAAACACTTGCCTGTGAGTTATATTGGCGAAATAAAGCCTGAGCTATTTCATATTGATGCGGTGGAGCTGGATCGATTTGTTCTGAAATTTTTAGATCAATTACCAAATTCATTTACGAAAAGTGAATTCAGCCGGACACTTGGTATCTCTGAGCATGAAATCATTAAAAAGTATCAGGATATTTTGCGAAGTGAGCACTGGGCAGAATCACCAGATGGATTTAAGATCAGGGGAAGATTTAAACATGTATACACGGAATGTCGCAGGGTAAATGATACCGTTGCCTGTCTTACGGAAAATAATTTAGCTGAATTGGGCGGCTTATTGAATGCTTCGCATCAAAGCCTGTCACAGGATTACGAGGTTTCGTTGCCGGAAGTAGATCAGCTTGTAAAAATAATTTTGAAAAACGGAGCAGCCGGCGCCAGAATTATGGGTGCCGGTTTTGGCGGTATGATTCTCGCATATACAATACAGGAAAATAAGGAACAGCTGATTAAACGTACCATACAGGATTTCTATCTGCCCAGGAACAAAGTTGATGTTGAAAATTTTGTATTTACCTGTGTAGTCGCTGATGGGG
>CAYULK010000285.1:0-3337 GCA_964445625.1 uncultured Calditrichota bacterium | reverse complement strand
GGAAGATAATTCACGGCAATCTATTTACCCGAGAGATCCTCAGATTACCGTTTTTCTCGAACGCCAGCAACATATCACTACTGAGTACGCGGGAGTTATTGATCCGCTTGATATTGGTGAATATCAGGCGGGAGGCGGATTTCGGGCACTAAATTCATGTATTAAAGATTCGAATCCGCTTGAAATAATATCAACTATCATAGCAAGTAAACTTCGTGGGCGTGGCGGTGCCGGATTTCAGACGGGAATGAAATGGCAACTGGCACATGATGCAAAAGAGAAGCATAAATATATCATCTGTAATGGCGATGAAGGAGATCCCGGGGCTTTTATGGACCGTATGATTATGGAATCATATCCCTTCCGGGTTATAGAAGGAGTGATTATTGCTGCCCTGGCTACGGGTGCCGGTGAGGGATTCCTGTATATCCGTGCGGAATATATGCTTGCCGTTCAACGCGTGCAAAATGCACTGGATGTATGTTATGAAAAAGAACTGCTTGGACAAAATATTTTAGGCTCTGATTTCTCTCTGGATTTAAAAATTATGCCGGGGGCCGGGGCATTTGTGTGTGGTGAAGAAACTGCACTGATCGCTTCCATTGAAGGGAAAAGGGGCATGCCAAGTTTCCGGCCGCCTTATCCCGTAGAAAATGGCCTGTGGGGACATTCCACTCTGGTAAATAATTGTGAGACATTCGCCACGATACCCTGGATTATCAGAAACGGACCACAAAGATTTGCAAATCTTGGCACAAAAAAAAGTAAGGGCACTAAAGTATTTTCACTGGCCGGGAAAATTAAGCGTGGTGGCTTGATCGAGGTGCCGATGGGAATAACTATCCGGGAAATTGTTGAACAAATCGGCGGCGGTATAGAGAGTGGTAAAGCATTTAAAGCTGTTCAGATCGGCGGCCCATCCGGCGGCTGTGTGCCTGAATTTCTGGCTGATACGCCGGTTGATTTTGAAGAACTGCTGAATGTGGGAGCGATGATGGGTTCCGGTGGCTTGCTTGTGCTTGATGAATCTGATTGTATGGTAGATATATCACGCTATTTTCTGAGTTTTACACAAAATCAGTCCTGCGGAAAATGTACACATTGCCGGATTGGGACGCGTCATATGCTCAATCTGCTTGAAAAGATATGTGCCGGTAAGGGGCAAAATGCCGATCTGGAAAAATTAGAGGAACTCGCTGAACAGACAAAAAAAGGCAGTCTCTGCGGTTTGGGACAAACAGCGCCAAATCCTGTTCTTTCAACCCTGAAGTATTTTCGGGAAGAGTATGAAGCACATTTGCGCGGGGTGTGCCCGGCTAAAAAATGTCGCGAATTAATTACTTATACTATAAATGACAAATGTATTGGCTGTACAATTTGTGCCCAAAAATGTCCCACCGCTGCAATTCCCTGTATTCCTTATGAAAAGCATGAAATCATCCGGACCGAGTGTATAAAATGTGACACCTGCTATCAGGTATGTCCACATGAAGCTGTTGAGATTATATCATGATATCGCTCACATTAAACAGCAAAAAGGTTACCGCTCAACCGGGCGAGACGATTCTCGATTTATCGCGAAGATTTGGTCATGAGATTCCTACTATGTGTCATCTCGACGGTCTGAAAGCGTTTACTTCCTGCATGATCTGTGTGGTTGAAGACGAAAAACAAAATCGCCTTATCCCGGCCTGCTCCACACCGGTAGCAAATGACATGATCATCAACACAGAGAATGAAACTATACGAAAAGCAAGAAAAGATACCCTCGATCTTTTGCTGAGTGAACATGTCGGAAATTGTGAAGCACCCTGCCTGCGGTCCTGTCCCGCATACATGAATATCCCCCTGATGATCAATCAGATAAAAGATCATCAGTTTGAGGCTGCAATCCGGACAGTAAAAAAAAATATTGCGCTGCCGGCGGTTCTGGGTCGCATCTGCCCTGCACCTTGTGAACGCGGCTGTAATAGAAAATATTATGATGAAACCCTGTCCATCTGCCTGCTTAAAAGATTCGTAGCCGATGTGGATCTTGAATCCGGTAATCCCTATCTGCCGGAATGCAAGCCGGATACAGGAAAAAAAGTTGCCATTATCGGTGCCGGACCGGCCGGACTTTCTGCTGCCTACTATCTGTCCCGGGAAGGACATCACAGCCATATATTTGATCAGAACAAAGAGCCCGGAGGCTTGCTGCGATACGGGATCCCCGATGAAATACTTGATAAAAAAGTACTGGCTGCGGAGATCGATCAAATAAGAGCATTACGTCAAATTCATTTTCATATGAATCACCAATTAGGAAGCGATGTATCACTAAATGAACTCAAAACCGAATATGACGCTGTTATATTAACCACCGGGACATTGACTCCGGCAAGTATAGAATTCACCGGAATCAATCAGACAAAGCGTGGAATTACGATCAATCCTAAAACCTATGAAACAAGTATCAGAGGTGTTTTTGCCGGCGGGAATACTGTATCAGAAGCACGTATGGCTATCCGATCACTTGCTCATGGTAAATTCATCGCTGTATCAGTAGATCAACTCCTGTCACAGAAGCCGGTTGCCGGCTATTTACGCCGTTTTAATTCGGTCATTGGTCGTTTGGAGATTGAAGAAAGCCGGGAATTACTCCAATTGGCCAATGACATAGATCAGATTCAGCCGAAAAATGTCCTGGTTAATGGATTATCTGAATCTGGAGCCAGGGAAGAATCCACACGCTGTTTCCGCTGCGATTGCCAAAAACCGGAATCATGCCGGTTACGCATCTACTCCCGGCAATATGGCGCAGATCAAAAAAGATTTAAAACCGGCAGCCGCAAAACATTAACGTTAATTACCGGGCATCCTGACATCCTTTTTGAACCGGGTAAATGCATTAAATGTGGAATATGTGTCCAAATCACGGAAAAATATGATGACCAATCAGGATTAACTTTCGCTAATCGCGGCTATGATGCCGTTGTAAAAGTCCCTTTCGGCGACCCACTCGATAAAGCTTTAAAAAATGCGGCTGAGGAATGCGTATCAGCTTGTCCCACAGGTGCCCTGGCTTTTCGAAATCATTCAGAGGACAATCAGCATGAATAAAATTTTTAAATATATTTTTATTCTTTTTCTGATAGCGATTATCCCGGGTTGCAGGGATAATAATCAGAAATCACTGACTTTAGATGCAGTGTCTGCTTCTGACTGGACCATATTTCGCGGGTCTTCGGAATTAGACGGTTTCTCAAATGACAGACTACCGGATCAGCCAAAATTACTCTGGTCATTCAAAACAGAATATGAGATAAAATCTTCACCAGTCATTGGAAATGGCAAT
>CAYULK010000284.1:0-3386 GCA_964445625.1 uncultured Calditrichota bacterium | reverse complement strand
GTGTAAAGTCGTGTAATCCGTGGATAAAAAGTTTTTTAAATTTTTGCTGATCGCCCTGGCGATCCGTTGGAAATAACAAAGTTTTTGGCTACATTGCATGCCAACCTTTGTGTTTCCTTTGTGGTGAATAATTCAGGTTATAATAATTGTGCGTTCCCAAGTACAACTTAGGAACGATGATTGTAAATGTAATATGATAAATTGTATTATTGCGTTTTCTGCAATGCATTAACCAGCAGGAAAGGAAAAATAGCATAAAAACGCGTGGCAATAAGCAAATCTTCCAGAATGAGTTCTTCGTGTGCCGTATGGGCAAGATCCTCACGGCCCGGCGCAAATCCAATAGTTGGGATACCGAGACGGCCGGCAGTGGCCACCCCATTGGTTGAAAACTGCCAGAAATCACTGCGATCTACTTTTCCTCCGGTTATTTTTGCCGCAGACATCGCTGCATTTACCAGGACATGCTTTTCATCTGTTATCCAGGTAGGAAAATATGCTTCCTGTTTAAATGATAAACCGGTCCAGCTCTTTCCCTGATACCCGGGTATTTTTATTTGTGCATCCGCTTGCAGTTTATGAACTATCTGTTCCAGTTCAGTTATTGCACTATCCTTAGTTTCACCGGCTGTCAAACGGCGGTCTATATGGATCTGACAATAATCGGGAACTGAGCACAGCGAAGGTGCTTCACTGATCACCTGAGATACAGTCAGTGAACCTTTGCCCAGTGGCTCTGTAACAGGCATTTCCCGGTCGCATTTTTCAATTTCGGCTATCACCGGCAACATTTTATATATGGCATTGATCCCTTTTTGATTATGTGCACCGTGCGCCGACCGGCCCCGGGTCAGAATCTCAATTTCCATCCGGCCACGCTGCCCGCGATAGACGCGCAAGTTGGTGGGCTCCCCGAGCAGTACATAATCAGGACGGATACCTTCTTCCTCGATAAGATGCATCAGGGGATATCCATCGCAATCTTCTTCCATCACCGATCCGACAATATACAACGTGAATGGAAGTGGTAAATTCAGTTTTTTCAAAACAGCTGCAGCAATGAGATACCCGGCCATGGCCGGTTTTTCGTCGACCGCGCCGCGCCCGTATATTTTCCCGTTTTCAATTTTTCCCTCGAAAGGCGGATACGTCCAGTCCTCGCTTGCGGTTACCGCGACCGTATCCACATGGGCATCATACAATATTTTAATTTTGCCATCACCGATCCGGCCGACAACATTACCAAACCGATCGATAAATGTTTCATCAAATTGACCGCGATTCATCTGTTTATTAATAAACTCAGCAATTTCTTTTTCCTGACCGCTATAACTCTGAATACGAATCAAATCTCTCAGCAAATTGTACAATTCGCCCTGCGAACCTTCTATCCGATCAATAATTAATTCTATTTCTTTTTGTTTCATTAGATTTCTCCTACCTTTAAAATCGGTAGTATTAATATTATTTTATAATTACCACTACACAAAAATATAATCACTTAGCTGTATTGTGACACTTCAAAAAATTTTTAAACAATAAAAATCCTTGCGTCCTTGCGGTTAAATAATCCGTGTAAATCAGTGTAATCCGTGGACTTCTTTTCTTTGATTGCAGCCATCGGTTGCGGTATGAATTATTAAGGTGAAATATTTTTTTTCAACCATCTTAAGAGCTTGCTGTGGACACACGGTGGTACATAATCCACAACTGACGCAATTTTCGCGATTGAATATATATTGCTTATCCGCAAAACGAATGGCATTATACATGCAGGCTTTGGCACATAAATCACAGTATGTACAATAATCATGGTTGATGGCGGGATACAGCTGTGGCCCCTCGCCCAGATAGTATGACTTTCCTTTTTTTCTTCTGCTAAATGCACCGGTTAATTCGGACAGACTTTTATAGCCATGTGCTGCCATCCATTGATCTAATTCTTCCGCCAGTTTTCCATAGATCCCTTCTCCCTGCAGAATAGCACTGGAAGAAATCTGTACGGCAGAAGCACCGGCCATCAGATATTTTATCACATCCGTGACAGTTCGGATACCGCCAACGCCTATCACCGGTTTTTCAGTCAAATCTGAGATAGATTCGACAAAATGCAGACCGATGGGTAAAATTGCCCTTCCCGACAACCAGCCGCGCGCATCTTCACTACCCAAAACAGGTTCAAGCGTCTCAATATCAAAATCAAGAGCCGGCCCAATACTATTGATCGCCACATAGCCGTCAACAATGGGATCGAGTACGTCTATGGCCTCACTCAGATCAGCCACGGAAGGACTCAGTTTTGCCAAAACAGGTAATGAGGTATTTTCCTTGATTGCCCGGGCAGTCTTTTCCAGATTAGCAGCATCTTTATCAATATAGTGGATGGAAAACTCAACCGCATCCACTACTGCAGATTTTTCCAGGGCTTTTGCCAGAATGGTCAGTTCATCCGGTGTATATCCCACAGATGCAATAATCGGAATGCCTGCCTTTTGTGCCGCTGGAAATTCTGTATCGATCATTTTCCGATAGTCAATTTCAGACCATTTCTCGGCATTAAGCAGACTTCCCGGAAATGGAGATGCGATATTGGGAATCGGTACTCTGGCCGGATTAACGCTGATCGTTTTGGCCACAAGTCCGCCGGCACCGCCCTGTGCGGCCAGCAGCAGCATCTGCGCATTTGCTCCGGTGGGACCGGCTGCGGTCCAGATTGGGTTTGGGAAGTCTATTCCGCAAATATGTATCGATAAATTTGCCATTATCACACTATCTTATTTCGCGCAGAGACGCAATGACGCAGAGAAAGAAGTAATTGGGAACTTGGAACTATATGAGCTATAGGCGATAGGCAATGGACTATAGCTTATTGCCTATTGCCTACTTCTAATTCCTAATTCCTAATTATTTCTCCCTGTCTTCGAATTGTCTGCGGTAACCTTGATTGCCTCAATAATTTGCTTATAACCGGTACAGCGGCACAAATTGCCGGCGATAGCCTCAGTAATATCTTCCTGCGAAGGATCCGGTTTTGATTCCAGCAGGGCAGTCGCAGAAAGCAGCATACCCGGTGTACAATATCCACACTGTACGGCACCATATTTGATAAAATTTTCCTGCAAAGGGTGCAGAATATCCGAATTTGCCAGACCCTCTATAGTCACTACTTTTTTACCCTGGATCTGCCCGACCAGGATCAGGCAGGAATTTACCGCCTGTCCATCCACCAGAACAGTACAGGCACCACATTCCCCGATACCGCACCCTTCCTTGGTTCCGGTCATTCCCAGATCCTCTCGCAACACATCTGTTAAACGGCGGGATCCGGCACAATCTAGTTTTTGTGTTTTACCATTCAGGATAAATTCAATCATTAACTTTTCTCT
>CAYULK010000283.1:0-3394 GCA_964445625.1 uncultured Calditrichota bacterium | reverse complement strand
ACTTTGCGTTCTTTGCGTATCCTCTGCGTCTTTGCGTTATAAAATTCTTTAACATTTTAGATAAATCTTTGCTAAAACAACAAAGTTTTGGCTACAATGGCATAGCACTACCTGATTAAATCGAAACTATAAACTAAATCCAACCGAAAAATAATAATTTCGTGTCGCGGCCGGATAAAGATAAGCCAGTCCGGCCCAACTATCATAATAACCGGCTGTTTCATATTCTTCATTAAACAGATTAATAATTTTTAATATAAAACGGATTTCAGGGAAAAAAGTCAGATTTTTTAAACTATAGTCCAGCATCAGATCAAAGCGCGTAAACGGATCAATGATCCGGTCCTTGTTTTGTGTATTATCCAGATATTGTTTGCCGACTTGTTTCATGATTAAGGAACCACGCAATTTATTCCAATAACCGGTCAGGCGCAGGTTGGCAATCATATCCGGAAAACCGGCTATTGAATTTCCGCTGAGATCATCAGTTCCGCCGCTGTAATTCTGTTGTAAAAATTTATCATATCTGTTCTCACTCCAGGCAAAATTCCCATCAAATTTGAAGTAATGCACCGGCTGGCAGGCCACAGAAATTTCCACACCACGGTGAATAGTTTTATCGGCATTACCTTTGATCGGGATCCCGTCTTTATCAATACCGCCCAACGGAACAATTTCATTCGAAAAGTCCATATAGTATAAATTGAGTTTTACCGAAAGAAGATCATCTGTATATGAAACCCCGGCCTCATAATCCACGACGGCTTCTGGTTGCACATAAGGATCTGTCCAGCGTACATACTCTATTTCACTATTGGATCTGACTGTATCGCTTTTGGCAAAAAGCGGGTTGGCACCCAGATCATCCGGACCGGTCCAGGTATCAAATAATTCATGATCTGCCGGTTCGCGTTGCGCATAGGAAATATTACCAAAAACACTCCATTTATCGGAGAGATGGTAATACAGTCCCATCCGGGGACTGACAAAACTGTTTACTACTTTATACCGGTTCAAATATGCACCATTAAATAAGGCGGTTTGATTTTGTTTAAAGTTATACGTTTTATGTTCATATAGGATATTTGCCAGCAATGTCATATCCGGATAAATATCATACAGATAATTGACATAAAGGGATAGATTGGTTTTCTCACCATTGTAGTTATAATATTTTCTTTCAGGGCCGTAAATATGCGGAATATTTTTTGCCCACAGAACCTGGCCATGGTGATTGCTCTTAAAATAATATAGTGATGATCCCAGGGTAAGGACGGTCTTATCCGTTTCATAGGCCAGTCTTCCAACCCAGCCATATTGATTTTTGTCGACATATTTCTGCCGGGTTAAATCAGTTTTGCTGACGATATAATTTCCGTTGATATTCCTGTACAGCACGCTGTCGCCAACTGTCCGGTAATAGGCGAGCGAATCGGCGCCAAAAAGAGTTTGATCGACTGTTTCAAAATTAGTCATCCCGTAATTAGTAAGATCGGTGTTGATCTTCAGATTTTCATAGTAGCCTTCTCCATGCACCAGGTAGAATGAGTTATGCAGATTAACCTGATTTGAGAGCTGCCAGTCATTGATCAGTTGAAAAACCGGCTGACTAAAATTATCAACGGCATTTTCGTATGTTTCTTTCTTCCAGCGTCGATCGACCTCCAGAATATCTTGCGGAACTCCGTCCCAGTCAGGGTGTGTTCGTTCAAACCCATTGATAATATTAAACCTTGTAACCATGTTTTGGTCATAGCGTTCAAACCCCAGAAAATAAGCCAGCAGGTCGGAAGAAGAATTCCGGCGGTAACCGTCGCTAAAAATCCTTGAAAATCGCCCGTAAAACCCATAACTATTGGCAATCAATCCTGATTTATACTCTGCCAAAACCTTACGTGTATTATAACTACCACCACCGAAAGTGATCCTGGCAATTCGTTGTGAGCTATAGTTCTTTGTCCGGATATTGACAGAACCGCCAATGGTTGATGTTCCGTAAATACTGCTGCCAACCCCGCGCTGGACCTGAATATCTTCTACACTTTCGGCCAGATCAGGATGATCGACCCAGTAAACCTGTTGATCTTCCGGATCATTTAGCGGAATATCATTTATCATTACTCCCACCCGGGATTGATCAAATCCGCGAATCTTTAGAAAAGAATAACCCAGGTTATCACCGGTAAGTGAATAGGCATAAACACCGGGTAACTGGTCGAGTAGCATGGGTATATCGCCGGTGGTATATTGTTCGTTGAGATCCTCCTGTGATATATTGGAAAAAGCAACCGGCGTTTTGCCCTCAGCGGCTCTGGTCGCTGTAACTTCAATTGACTGGCCCTGCAAAATAGTGGGCATCAACATCATCGTCAGGTTTACTTCTGATGTATTTTTTGTAATCAACCGCTGTTTATCTACCCGGTAGCCGATATAGCCGGCACTGATGATATACTCGCCCTGAGGAATTGCAGTAAACATAAAATTTCCGGTTTCATCAGAAGTCGTACCGCGATCAAGTGATTCGATGAGCAGATTGGCACCGGCCAGACGTTCCTTAGTTTGCGCATCGAAGACGGTCCCCTTTACCATGACCAGTTCCTGGGCGGGCAGATAAGACAAAAGACAAAATAAAAAATAAAAAATAAATAGATGATATGGGTGTTTGGATATCATGAAAATTCTCCTGCAACTAAAAAAACCGCTTCCCGGCACAAAGAAAACGGTCACATGAAGAATTCCCAGATGATATTTCACCGTTTCCCTACGCTGGTATAATCCAGATCAGGTTCGAAGGGTTTTTTCTCAGTTCCACATTTTATGGAACACCCCTACGGACATTAAATAGAGCCTGTATTTAAAGTCAACTGAATTTGATTAATGAACAAGGAGCAACGATTTAAGATATTAGAAGTATCTGAAAATCTGCAATCTAAAATCGTTGATCGTTAATCGATATTTAAAACAAAACGACTTATGCGACTTTATGGACAAACACTATATAATATAAGAACTAAACGAAAGAATCAAGAATTTAATAACCCACCCCCTATTTCCCCCTCCCTAATCAGATTAGGGAGGGGGATTAAATGGGGAGGGTCAGTAATCTCAATTCCCACTCCATGTGTGGTTAAACCCCAAATTGATAGGACGATTTTAAAAATAAGATCTCATTTTTCAGTTTCCTGCCATAATCCAAACTATTAAACTGATCCGTTGTATATATGCTATTATAGCCAAAAACTTTGTTATTTCCAACGGATCGCCTGGGAGATTAGCAAAAATTTTACTACCCCGGTTAAGATATTTTAACGCAAAGACGCTAAGAATGCGCCACGCCTGGGCGGGCAGGCAAAGTTCGCAAAGATTTTTCTCCTGCCCGCCGGTCGAAGATCCC
>CAYULK010000282.1:0-3494 GCA_964445625.1 uncultured Calditrichota bacterium | reverse complement strand
AGACTATCCATCATTAATGGAATACGTGAAATATTCATACCCTGAAATGTACGTCCAAGATGGTGAATCAGACTCAGATTATATGCCATTAACCGATCATGTTCAGCAGCTGGAATATTTTCAACCCGTAACTGCAGTTTATTTTCAAAAAACTTTACAAGAAAATTATAAATTTCATATGGAACCCGACCCGGAATCAGAGTGATCATATGATCTTTCAGGCCGGCACGGGCAGAATCCGGACCAAACAACGGGTGACTGGCTATGTAAAATAATCTGCCCGGCAATTCATCATCAATCCATTGCATCACCGGCTCTTTTATTGATGCGCAGTCTATAATGGTTGTGCCTGTATGAAAGATATCTTTATTTTCCCTGATGAAGGGGACTATTTTTCTGATAGGAATAGTCAGAAAAATGAATTGCTTTTTCAGACAGGTATCCAACGCTTCCCAGTTGGCAAAACGGCTGACCGCAACTTTACGTTTCGGGTCAATATCATACATTGAAACCGGATAATACTTACTAAGATGTTCTGCCCAAAATGAGCCGAATCTACCGGCGCCAATTACTGCAAATTCTGTAGAATTATTTTTTGACATCCTGAACCCGGTATGATTCATGTAATATTAATTGCCATAGATTGGAGATAAAAGATGAATCCAGACCTTTTTGCCGGCATATTTTTTCGATCCTGGCATTTAAATCCACTTCACGGTTTTTGTCAATAACCGGTTTATTAATTTTATCCTTTATGACGCCAATTTTTCCGGTCAGTCGCAATCGTTCACTCAACAAATCAATTATTTGTTCATCGATCTGATCAATCTGATCACGAAGGCTGGCGATTTTTTTCTGATCAGGCATCACCTGCCTCCTGCCAGAAATTAAAGTCCTGCCAAAAAGAAGGATAGGACTTTTTTACACAATCCGGATGTGAAATTATTGTTCCGGGTATCCGTGTTCCTGCGATGGCAAAACTCATCGCAATCCTGTGATCATTGAAGGAGTCTAACTTAGCAGGCAGATATTTGGTCTGCGGGATAATTTCCAGGTTACCATTGACATACTCCGTTTTCCCGCCCAGGGCAGCTATATTGGTCTGGATAGCTGCAATACGATTACTTTCCTTATATTCCAGATGCTTAATATTTGTCAGCCGTGAAATTTCCGGAGCAAACATTGCCATAACGCTTAATGCCGGCACCAGATCAGGTATTTCGTTGCAGTTAATTTCCATGCCTTTTTGGATATTTCCCTTTAATTCAAGGCGATCCTGATATAACATGATATCCGCGCCCAGATCGCGGGCGATCTCAAATATTCGCTCATCACCCTGCAACGAAGGTAGTGTGACTTTGGGAAGTACTAGTTTTAAATTATGCAGCATACACAAAATCACCCAGTAAGATGCGGCTGAAAAGTCTTTTTCCACCCTGAAATTCCAGTCCAGGTCAGGATGCCCGGCTGCCACACTGATGCGATTTGCTTCATATTCCGCTTTTAATCCCAACTGTTTCATCAATTTATAGGTCATTTTTATGTACGGCAGTGATGGTGTATCTTCAGGCATATGAATTTCCAAATCATTTTTCATCCACAGGGCGGTCATCATTAATGCCGTGATAATTTGTGATGAAGGAAGATTGTGCAAATCAATAGTACCCCCTGCTACCGGTTTTGGATTAACGATGGCAGGCAATGTATTATTTTCACTTTCAATTTTCACATTAAAGCTGCGCAACGCATCAAAAAGCTGAGAGAACGGCCGTTGATGCAGGCGATCACTGCCATAAAAGCGGAACGGCTTGTCAAGATGCGCTGCCAGGGGAATAAGAAATCTGGCAGAAGAACCAGAGTTTCCCAGGTATATTTCTGCTTCTCGTACTTTACCCAAGGGCACGGATATATCGATGGTTTCATTATCAGAATTTATCTCGGCACCCATATTTTTAAGAGCCTGCATAGTGATTTTTGTATCTTCAGCTAGCAATGGATCACTGATAATTGTTCTTCCCTGATTAAGTGCCCCCAGGATCAGGATGCGGTGCGTCACACTTTTTGAAGCAGGCAAATCAATTTTTAAAGTATCTGCATCAGGAGTTGTAATTCGGTACATTTTGATCCAATTCCTCATTCTTCTGTTGGCGTAATTTAATAATTCCCTCGTACAGGACTTTGATGTCACGTAATAGATGTCCATACTGTTCATAATTTAATGACTGGTTGCCGTCAGAAAGGGCTTCGTGCGGTTTGGGATGCACCTCAACCATAAAACCATCGGCGCCCGCTACCAGCCCGGCCAGGGTTACCGGAATGACAAGGTCTGTCCGGCCGGTAGCATGGCTTGGATCCACTATTATCGGTAAATGAGACAAATTTTTCACCATAGGAATCACATTCAAATCAAATGTATTCCTGGTGAATTCAACAAATGTCCTGATACCACGTTCACAAAGTATCACATTTTCATTACCTTCTGAGAGAACGTATTCGGCACTCATAAGAAATTCACTAAGTGTTGCTGACATACCACGTTTGATAAAAACCGGTTTATCTGATTTTCCCAATGCTTTTAATAATTTAAAATTTTGCATACTGCGCGCACCGACCTGAAAAATATCGATATAGGGATATAATATATCAATATCCTCGATTTCCATTACCTCACTGATAACAGGCAAATTATATTTTTCACCCGCTGCGGAAATCCACTTTGCGCCGGTCTCACCCAATCCCTGAAAAGCATATGGACTTGTGCGTGGTTTAAAAACGCCACCCCTTAGAATGTGACCACCTTTTTCTGACAATTCACGGGCAATGTCCCAAATCTGTTCCTCAGTTTCGACTGAGCATGGCCCGGCCATGATAACCGGTTCCAGAGCACCGATAGTCACATCTTTAACTTTAACCATGGTATTTGCAGGATGAAATTTACGAGATGCCAGTTTATAAGGTTCGAGAATTGAAATCACCTTTTCAACGCCGGCCATCGCTTCGATAGCATTCTTATCGAGATCGCGTTTATCACCGATAACCCCGATCAGACTTTTCTCTATGCCCTTTGATTCGTGAACGCGGGCACCACGTTTGATGATATAGTTCTTAATAGTATCATACTGCTCCTGATTAATAGTGCCCTTCAAAACAATGATCATTTTTGTCTCCCCGATCTGATATATACTTGTTTAATAAATTCCGTTAGTAATCTAGTCTGGATAATTCATATCGCAGCACAGGGCTGCAATCAAATCGCAATTTCCCCTGTGTCATCCTGAAAGGATCTTTATGCCTCGGGCAATAAGATCCCTACCGACAACAAAATTTTGCTAAAATAACAAAACTTTTACTCTCTGAGAATATATATTGCAAAGATGCAACGCTATTTATGGCACACTGATTACACTGATCAAACGGATTTCCACGGATTTTTATAATATATTTTTTAATTCGTGTCAATTCGTGTAATTCGTGGACTTCTTTTCTTTGTTTGC
>CAYULK010000281.1:0-3585 GCA_964445625.1 uncultured Calditrichota bacterium | reverse complement strand
TGTTCATGTTCCCTGGGAAAGAGATATGCAAACCAATGAAATAGTCGTTGACAACGATTCGATCGTACATGGCACAGGGCAATACATAGAAACACCATCTTCATGGCAAACCGGACAGGAAGCCGGTTTCAGTCCGGGACATGCTCCGTATGTGGCCGGTGAAAATCCTTTTAAACTGGGAAGCTACAGGCAAATCCATTCGGACCAAAATGGTCAAACGAATATTCAATGGATTCCGGAAATACCGGAAAGTGGTAAATATGCCGTTTATGTGTCCTATTTCTCAGCAGATAGCAATATTAGTGATGCTCATTATTCAGTATATCATACCGGTGGGAAAACCGATTTTCTTGTAAATCAAAAGATTGGTGGCGGAACCTGGATCTATCTCGGCAAGTTTAAATTTAAAAAGGGTTTTCATGAAGATTCCGGAAAAGTGATGCTGTCAAATAAGAGCGGGGAGATCGGAAGATATGTCACGGCAGATGCGGTAAGATTCGGTGGTGGCATGGGTGATGTGGCAAGAGGGGGTACAACAAGTGGCAGACCGCGTTTTGTTGAAGCTGCCAGATATTACCTGCAATATGCGGGAATGCCCGATACGCTGGTCTATAGTTTTTCGAATGAAGAAAATGATTACCGCGATGATTATCAGAGCCGTGGTGAATGGGTCAACTATCTGATGGGCGATCCATATGGGCCGAATAAAAAGAGAGACACAAAAGGGCTTGGTATACCGATTGACCTGTCACTGGCCTTTCATACAGATGCGGGTATTTCGGCCAATGACACAGTAATTGGAACACTGTCTATTTACAGTACATGGGACGCAGACTCAGCCCTGATTTTTCCGGATGAAGTATCCCGCCTGGCCAACCGGGATTTTGCCGATATCATGCAAACACAGATAGTTGACGATATCAGAAATATATATGATCCGGTCTGGAATCGACGCGGGCTATGGGACCGTCAGTATAGCGAAGCTTTCCGGCCGAATACCCCGGCAGCCTTGCTTGAATTATTCTCACATCAGAATTTTCTTGATGTGAAATTTGCATCAGATCCCCGATTCCGGTTCGATGTTGGTCGTGCTATCTATAAAGCAATGTTACGTTTTATTGCCGAACGAAATAACGAAGAATATGTTATTCAACCACTGGGCGTAGATCACGTTCAGTCTGAATTTACGAATGAACAGCAGGCAACTCTGCGCTGGAAGCCGCGGAAAGATCCATTGGAACCAACAGCACGGGCAGACAAATATATTGTGTATACAAGAATTGAAGATAATGAATTTGATAATGGAATACTGGTTGGTCAACCGGAGTATACCATCGACATTTTACAGCCCGATGTTATTTATGGATTTCGGATTACAGCTGTTAATGCCGGCGGTGAAAGTTTTCCCTCAGAGGTGATATCGGTTTGCTGGAAAGATAGCGGGAATACAGCTTTAATAATTAATGGCTTTGACCGGATTTCAGGACCGGCAGGCATTAATTCCGGTGATTTTAAAGGATTCGCTGATTTTATAGATATGGGAGTACCAGACAGGTATGATATCGGTTACACCGGCCGTCAGTTTAATTTTGATGCTAAATCCCCCTGGACGGATGATGATGCACCTGGCTTTGGAGCTAGTTATGGTAATATGGAAACACTGATTCTTCCGGGCAATACATTTGATTTTTCATATGCTCATGGCAAGTCACTCCGGGCCGCCGGCTACGGATTTACTACCGTAAGTGATGAAGTCATCATGCAGCGTGAAATCGATATTACAAAATATAATTTTGTTGATCTGATTCTTGGCGAAGAAAAAGAAACTCCGGCCCCCAAACCATTTTATCCTGATGAATTTGCAGCATTTCCACCAAAATTACGTAATGAAATTGAGCGTTACTGCAGTCAGGGCGGTAATTTATTTATTTCAGGTGCCTATGTTGGTACAGATCTTTATGATAATTCCCCGATAGATTCTTCGGCGATAAAATTTGCAACCAATACCCTGAAATATTTTTGGCGAACCAATCACGCAGCTGTTTCAGGTGAAATATTTGCTGTAGATACTATTTTTAAGGAAATCCTGCCCGGTTCAGAGTTTAATACTCGATATCATCCTGATATCTATATTGTTGAAGCACCAGACGCAATAGAACCGGCCCATCCACAGGCCAGGACTCTTTTCAGATATAAAGAGAATAATATCAGCGCCGCAGTAGGTTATCGGGGAGAATACGGTCTGGTGATATTGGGATTTCCATTTGAGACGATTATAAAAGAAAATGACAGAAATAAAATGATGCAGGCGATCTCCAGATATCTTGATAGTACAAAGCCAAAGGCCAAAAGGATAAAAGAACAAAAAAAGCCACTTGAATGACCCACACCCTCTTTCCAGGTCTTTGGAAAAAACAAGAAGTGGCAGTTGACATAAGACTTAAGATTACCCCAGGATTAATCCTGGGGTAATTAACCAGGGTACTGCAGTGAAAATCTGACTAATTTGAATCATGAGATACATTCTTACAGTAATAATCATCATTTGTTGTACCTGCCGTCTGGCCGCAGATATTAATCTGCCTGCGAATAATTTTTATCCGGGCTGGCTAAAATCAGATTCCCTGCACCGTTTTTCTGCGCTAAATCTGTATAGTCATATTAATGGTGGTGCCGAAATTTTTCTGGAATTGGGATTTCAGGAATTACTGGTTCAAAAATATCAGAATAAGAACCAGGAATTGAAAATTGAGTTCTATCAAATGGAGTCTCCTGAATCGGCACTTGGTATTTATTTAATGAAGATGGGGCGGGAAACACCACATCCTGATATCAGCTCGCGCAATACCTGCAACCAATACCAATATACCCTGGTCAAAGGAGACTACTTTGTTTTAGTTTATAATATTACCGGTGACAGCACATTGCTTCCTGTTATGACAGAATTATCGCTAACAATTCTCAACCATATTGAGCACAAAAAAATAAAAATATTTAACATACTACCGACTCAGGGAATGCAAGCCAATACACAAAGAATTATACGAGGTCAAATTACTCTCAAGTCTATATACACTTTTGGTCCGCGGGATATTCTGAATCTTAATGGAAAAATATTTGGTGTGTCGGCAGAATATGGAAGTCAAAATATTTCAGATCATACTACGATTCTGATTACTTATCCTGATAGCAAAACGTGCAACCATGCTTTTAAGAATCTTATCCTAAACCTGGATTCTTATCTTGTAATAATTAAACAGGACAGATCAAAATTAATATTTAAAGATTATGAATCAAAATATGGACAGGTCACCGTATCGGAAAATATTATGAAACTGATTGTGTATTTAAAAAATCCCCCGGGGACAAACTGATATTGCTGTGATTGTTTGGTTTTTTTAATCATTTCATCATATTATAGACGGGATTGGCGGCATGGATTTTCTGTATCACTCTCTATTGATGAATTATATAGTTTTTTAAAATATAAATAATTCATATAACTTATAGACCAAATAATTATAGCTTAAGGTAGTGTCAAAAGTTTTATGAAAAGTTATGAAAACAGCAACAGGAACTGGATAT
>CAYULK010000280.1:0-3586 GCA_964445625.1 uncultured Calditrichota bacterium | reverse complement strand
AACGCTGACAGATTCTCTTCCCTCCCCGGTTACTGTGATCAGTGATTCTGTTTTGCATGATATCGATATATATGTTGATTTTAACAATCTGCCAATCCAACCTTTTTGATTGATGAAAATAAAACTGAGAGTAATTATCATCGTTTTAGCCTCTGTACTTCCCGGCCTCTTTGCCCAGACTATGTCAATCCAGGGCCAGGTTGTTGACAGATTTAATGAACCGCTTTCCGGTGCAAATATATATCTTGATGGCACAATCCTGGGAAGCGCAAGCGATGAAGGGGGAAATTTTAAAATCAACCGGGTTCCGGCCGGGCGGTTCATACTCAGGTTCTCTATGATTGGCTATGAGCAAAAGGATACAACATTAACTATTACCACCGGAGTTTCGGTTGATCTGGGACAGATATTTCTTGCAGAGACGGCATTACAATCCCAGCCCATCATTGTTACAGCCAGTAAATATGAACAGAATATCCAGGATATTCCACTAAGTATCAGCACGGTATCTGCTCAGGAAATAAAGTACCGTAATTCCACAAGAATTGATGAAGCCCTGAAGTATGTTTCCGGTGTAAATATGAACCGTGATCAGGTTAATATCAGGGGCTCAAATGGATATAGTTATGGCGTCGGCAGCCGGGTCATGCTCCTGATTGACGGTATACCGTATATTACAGGCGATAGTCAGGGAATTATATTTGAATCCATACCCGTGAACCGGATTGAAAGAGTGGAGATTCAAAAGGGTGCCGGTTCTGCATTATATGGTTCCAATGCGCTGGGTGGTGTGATAAATATTCTTACAAAGCCGATCAGGGAAGAGCCGGAAGTTAATATTAGATTTTATGGCGGTCTTTATGATTCACCATACCATGAACAATGGAAATGGTCTGAAAAGAGCAGATTTCTCCATGGTCTCTATTTAGATTATTCCCGAAAGATAAATGATTTTGGATTTTCCCTGGGCGCTTCAAAAGACGAAAATGACAGTTACCGTAAGAATGACTGGAGTCGTCGTTATAATTTTTCGACCAAACTGGAATATGACATTTCCCCTTTCAGCCGGCTTATGATATCCGGAAATTACATGGATCAGCGCCGTGATAATTTTCTTTACTGGAAAAACCTTGACAATGCGCTTCTGCCGGCCAATGATCAGATTGGTGAACGGGTAGAAGCGGTGCGTTATCATATATCCACGACCTATCGTCAGGTATTTACAAACGAGCAATATTATAAAATATCTGCTATATGGTATCATAATAGCTTTAAGGACAATATTGGTCCTGACGGAAATAAGTCGAAGTCTGATTACATCAATATGGATTTTCAATATAACATCAAACTGTTTAATCATTTTCTTACGTTTGGATTCAATCCGACCTATAACCGTGTTTTTTCTGATATCTTCGGATCCAGGAATGGATATAATTTGGCAGCATATTTTCAGGATGAAATAAATCTGTCTGAAATCTGGCAGTTGTCTGCCGGCCTAAGGTATGACTATTTTAATATGGAGGAGCTGGAGTCAGATCACAGTATAAATCCAAAAATTGGCATCGTTGCCAAACCCTATGCCGGATCTGCATTCCGCGCATCACTTGGCAGCGGATTTCGTGCACCTTCGATGGCAGAAGCTTTTACATCTACAGCCGCCGGAGGATTAATTGTCAAACCAAATCCCGATTTAAAACCCGAGACGAGTGTGTCTTCTGAAATTGGCTGGAATCAATTCTACGGGACAAATCTATATACAGACGTAGCTGTATTTTATAATTATTTCCGGGATTTAATCGAAGGTGGATTTGTAGAAAATGACAATAAGACAGAAAATTATATTCAATTTAATAATGTTACTGAGGCGCGGGTATTTGGCATGGAGGTAAATCTTAACTGGCAAGTTTTGGCAGACAGACTATATTATCATTTTGGTTATACCTACACAAATTCCCGTGATATTACTCTGAAAACAGATCTTAAATATCGCCCCAGACATATATTTTATACCGATGCAAGATTACAGATTGCATCCTTTTTAATCGGGGCGGATTATCGCTTCCTCAGTCGTTATGAAAATATCGATGAAACATTTGCCCGGATTATACCGGACGCCGAAGAAAGAGTTGCTGTCCATGTCGTGGATATCCGGTTCTCCAAAGATTTGCGAATCGGCGGTACACCCATACAGATTACTTTTCAGATTAATAATTTATTACAATATAATTATGTTGATGTGATCGGGACCATCGCACCTGTCAGAAATTATGTAATTACACTGGATGCAAAATTGTAAACCATGTTGATAAACGAACTCATTAATAAAAAAAGTAAAAAAATACTGGGTTTAATGTCGGGAACTTCGTGCGACGGTCTTGATATGGCGTTGGTAGAAGTCAACGGCAGTGGGATTAATACAAAACACAAATTACTATATTCCGGGCATAAAAACTATGAAAGGAATGTAAAAGAATATCTGTTCAGGATTATGTCACCGGACCGGGCAAGTATTATAGATATCAGTCAGGCTAATTTTTATCTTGCCCAAAAATGGTCAGAAGCAATAAACGGGTTCCTGAGCAGCCATAAGGTATCTCCAAAGGATGTTGACTTGATAGGAAGTCATGGCCATACCATTTATCATCACCCGCAGGCCGTGCCGTTGTTAGGTCACAAGGTAAGTTCAACGCTGCAAATTGGTGATCCTGCCGTGATCGCCCAGCTAACCGGAATAATAACTGTCGGTGATTTCAGGGTGGCCGACATGGCTCTTGGTGGCCAGGGTGCGCCGCTGGTACCTTATTTTGACCGGCTTAGTTTTGCACATTATAAACAAAATATTCTTGTTTTGAATATTGGTGGAATCGCTAATATTACCTATGTACCGGCTGATGGTGAACCGGCCGGAGTAATTGCCTTCGATACCGGACCGGGTAATATGCTTATTGATCAGTTGATGATGCGCTTATATGAAAAGCCATTCGATCAGGATGGCCGAATTGCTTCTAAAGGCGCTTATTCCAGCAGATTATTTACATACCTGTTAAAGACTGATGTTTACCCGCATATTTCTCCCCCAAAGTCTACCGGTCGTGAACATTACAATGAGAAATTTGTTATTGATCTACTCAGGAAAGCAGTCCGTTGGCGTATCAGGGAGCCGGATGTGATTCATACTGTCAGCAAATATACAGCCTTTACCGTATGGCAGGCCTATGAAAAATTTATAAAGTCTGAAGCGCAAAAATTGTTTGTCGGAGGCGGTGGCACACATAATAAGTTTGTTATGAAAGAAATTGCTTCGTATTTTAAAAATGTTCAGGTGAAGAATGTTGCAGAAGCAAGTATAAGTGAGGATTATAAAGAAGCAATCTGTTTTGCGGTTCTCGCGAATGAATGTGTGCATGGCATGGCAGCGGGGATGCCAAATGTAACCGGTGCTTTGCGTCCGGTGATATTGGGAAAAATTTGTCCCGCATGACCAGCCTGAATAAATTATCTTGCTTTTAACAAAATTGTATAATATGTTATACAATTCTTACCTTAATCTGATAGAATATGTCATTTACTAACTTAATTCAGGAGG
>CAYULK010000279.1:0-3653 GCA_964445625.1 uncultured Calditrichota bacterium | reverse complement strand
ATCTTCGTGTGACCTTCGTGTTCTTCGTGATACTTAAATAATTTGATTGCAGCATCGCTGCGGTATGAATTAATCAAGCTAAACTATTTCAATAAAAGAATCTTATGGGCAGTGATTTCGTTTGAACTTTTAAGCGCCACAAAATATGATCCGCTGCTAACACTCGTACCAGAGTCGTTGCGACCATTCCACTCGACTATATAATAATCGGCGGGTAAAACCCGGCTATCAATCAGAGTATTTACTCTCCTGCCGGTGATATCATAAATATCCAATCGTACTTTGCTTTGCTTACTCAAACTAAAGGAAATAACAGTGGTATTATTAAACGGATTTGGAAAATTAGTAAGTATTTTAACCGCGTCAGGTATTTTACTGGTCACAGACAAAGAATCCAGCAGAAAAGTCTCATCGTTTCCGGATGTTGTCATAAGAACATAGTCATATCTTTTATTCGCTTTGATGTCAAAATCATTATAACGATAGGACTTTGCGCTCAGACTAAATTCCTCACCCTGCAGCTGATAAATTTCAACCGGCTGACCACCTTCTTCACTACGTAGTATCGACCACACTTTATTATCTATTTCAATTTTACTCTCCCAGGAAAGTGCATTATTACCCTCATTCGCCGATATGGTAAAATCTGTAATAATCACCTGGTGCTCACGTTTGAGAACACCCGCGATTTTGACAAGGTCAATTACACCATATCCCAGAAAATTATCAGGGCTATCAGCCTGAGATGCACTCGATTTCATCAAATTGCGTAATTCAGATGCCGTTAATGTGGGATCAAGATTCAAAACCAATGCGGCTGTACCTGCACCGAGCGGACATGAGAGAGATGTTCCCGAACCGGTCATATATTCGTCCAGTGTACCGGGATTAATCGTGTAAACACTCTGCCCCTGTGCTGCCAGATCCGGCTTGATTCTGCCATCTGACGTCGGACCGCGGGAACTCACCCCCCAGTATTCGCCATCCGGCATGACGCCGCCCATAGCAATAACATCCTTTCCGTCTGCCGGGGCAGTGATATATTGCCATTTTTTATTTCCTTCATTTCCTGCAGATGAGAATACAGCAATTCCCTTCCGGGTCGCGATATTGGCGCCACGTGTTACAATCGTTGTTTCTCCGTCCATATCCTCGTAGGTATAATCACCTTCACCGGAATCGAATACACTGTAGCCCAGTGAAGAAGATATTATATCGACACCGAGACTGTCAGCCCATTCTACAGCGGCAACCCAGTTATCCTCTTCTACATGGGTTTCAGACGAAATATCTTCAGTTTTTGCTAAAACATATTCCGCAGAGTAAGCCGGTCCGATCATTTTTCCCGGTTGATATCCCCCAATAACCGCCAGTACCGTAGTCCCGTGATTGTGCTGACCGGGTGCATCACCGGGTTCATTGGCAACATTATCATCGCCCTGAACAAAATCATATGTATCAATTACATTAACATGCTGCAGCGCTTCATGTTTAAGCAAAAACCCGGTATCAAACAGGGCAATCCTGACATTTTCACCGGAATATCCCAGCTCATGGATTTCCGGAACGCCAAGCATACTATTTTGATTCTGCGAACCGCCATAATCTGTGGATGCAATTTCTGTCAGGGTTTGAGATTTTGCCAAAGGTTTTTTCTTACCTCTAAATCCAAGCACAGGTTCAATGGCATTTACATATGGCAGCGCAAGAATTTGCTCCCTACTAATATCATTAAGATAAACGCTAACGGCATTAAACCAGCGTGATTTTCTATGGATGGTCACACCTGTCTTTTGAAGATTTTCAATATACTTTGAGTTTACCGGCAAATCCAATGCATCAAGATCAATCTGCTGTGACCTGCGGCGTTCCAGTGCTCTATCGGACAGGGTGCTCTTATATGCCTCTGCTGATCCGGAGACAGGAGAATCCTTATCATTAAAATATACCCAGAACCGTTCTGTACCTGAGACGGCAAGATTTAGCGAGATGAATATAAATAGTATTATGCGTATCATAATTAAAATTTTTTATTATTGTACCGGCAAAGACAAAAAAAGTTTATTTTACATATGCCTGTTCAATAATTATCGGGTTCAAAGGATTATTTCTTTGGTCACGATTGACCTGTGAAATCCGTTTAACCACATTCATTCCTTTAAGCACTTTGCCGAAAACAGAATAACCACCGCGGTCTAATGCCGGCAGATCTTTAAGACAGATATAGAACTGACTGCCATTGGATTTTCTTTCAGGATTCATGTTGTCGGAAAGTCGTGCGGCGCCTACGCTGCCATATTTGTGTAACAGTTTTATTTCAGCAGAAATTTGATAGTTTGGTCCTCCGGTACCATCGTTGCTGCGATCAGAATCTTTGGAAAGAGGATCGCCGCCCTGGATTAAAAATCCCGGCTCAACCCGATGAAAAGCTGTTCCGATATAGAATCGCTCTTCGATCAGCTTAACAAAATTTTCGGTATGCTCAGGAGCCGATTCGGCGTCCAGTTCAATTTCAATTTCGCCTTTACCGGTTACAATAACCACCGTGGGATTACCGGAACAAGCCATTAGGACAAACAGTAAGACGGCCAAAATTAAAAACATTTTCCTCATAGTCACCTCAGCTTATCATATACATTTTACGTCTTTAGATTTTCATATCATGAGCCACATGATTAGAGAGTAGAGATTAGAAATGAGAGATTAATCAGTTTTCTAAATGATAAATAATATAAATACTACCAAACTATTAATCTCTAATCCCTCATCTCTAATTTCTAACTTTCTATTGTCATACTTCCCGGCTTCCCGGCTTATTGACCGGAATATTTTCTTTACACAGCGGGCATTCTTCCGGTTGAAAAGATTCGACAGAAAGCTCGACAAGCGAAAACCGGTTTTCTGAGAATTTCACCTGACCGCCACTACGATCGACAATAAACCCGACGCCGGCAATTTCTGCCCGATACTTTTTCACAATCTCCAATACCTCAAATACAGAGCCCCCGGTGGTAACAACATCTTCACAAATCAAAACACGTTCACCGGGTTTCAGTTCAAATCCGCGCCGCAACTTCATTTCTCCCTGTTCGCGCTCACTGAATATTGTCCGGACTCCTAATTGTCTCCCAACCTCCTGACCGATCACAATGCCGCCAATCGCCGGAGAGATAACGACATCAACCTTATGATCCCTGAATTTATCTGCTATCTTTCCGGCAATCAGGGAACAATATTCCGGATACTGCAAAACCAGGGCACATTGAAAATAAGTTGAACTATGTAATCCCGATGTTAATTTAAAATGGCCTTTTTTTAAAGCGCCTGTTTTTTCAAATATGTGGATAATTTCATTCATTTCCGCTCAAAATATTATAAATAGTTCCATCCGGTTCGAATCAGGCCTGACATCTCATTTACATAATCGATTACACGCTGTTTGGATTTTTTTGCAAAATCCTTCCCATTGCTCTGGTAGAGAATATCCCGCCCAACATTTATCAGTATACCAAGCCCGTCTTTATCCCGTCCAAATTCAAGTACCTCCTTCAGATTTCCTCCCTGAGCTCCGATACCCGGCACCAGAAAAGGCATATCCGGAACAACCCGTCGCAGAATTTTTAGTTCTTCGATATCTGTGGCGCCGACAACCA
>CAYULK010000278.1:0-3654 GCA_964445625.1 uncultured Calditrichota bacterium | reverse complement strand
ACCCTTAGTTACATACTATCTTAGTCTTCAAATATTGATTATATATGGCTTAAGGCGATGAAGCATCTGGATGTGAAATAGAGGGTTAAATGTAAGGTGGCTGGTAAAGATTATGATAACAAAAAGCCTACAGGCTTAGGTGGCCCACTGATTTTACAATAATGAAATATACTGGACAAATCCTTTTTTATTTGAGATACAGCAAATATTCGGAATTTCTGCTTCAATTAAAGCGAACGCATTCCCGGATTCGTCAAATAAATATGTATTTACATACGATCTGCCCATCACCAGGTTTTATAACATGGTTTCAGGCTTAAAACCAAGTACAAATGGCCATACATTTTTATTTTTAGCCAACGGTAATTTATTTGATTTGCGCAAATTGAAAGAGATCACACCCGGTATGGAAGAAAACGCAGAGGTCTTTCTGCCCATAAATCAATTACCGGCGTCAGTCCAGACTGAAGCGATAAAAATCTGGAAAACCAATCCCGTAAAATTTGTCGAGTCCATTGAATTTCGCAGCGGAGGTGAAACCTGGTGGGGTGGTTTTCGGCAATTGAATTCCGATGGCGGTCGAATCTGGATCGGAACCGTGATCCCGGAGAGGGATCTGATCGGCCAGCTTTATGATTTCCGGTATCTGGTATTTTTTGCCATTCTGCTGACCATTGCTATTACCATATTCCTGATTATAATGTTTACACGAAAATATATCAGAAAAATCAGGCAATTACCTGTAACCCGGATTGATCATCGAAATATTGAAGAGGACATTTTGACGATCATCAAAACCGGCGAGAGCAAGAATATTGAATTCAAGTCAACCATGCGTATGAATTTAAAAACCGGTAAGAGTGGAAAAGAAATTGAACAGGCCTGGTTAAAATCAGTGACAGCTTTTCTAAACACCGATGGCGGAGTATTACTGATTGGTGTGGGTGATGGCGGTGAGATTCTGGGACTGGATGCAGATGAATTTGCCAACGATGATAAGTGCCGGCTGCATTTTAAGAATTTGATCAAGCAACATATCGGGCTCGAATTTTCCGAGTTTCTCCACATGGATATATATCCTGTTCAGAACAGGAAAATAATTTTAATTGAGGTCGATAAATCCCCTAATCCTGCTTTTTTAAAGATGAAAGAAGATGAAGATTTTTATATTCGTTCCGGACCATCGAGCGTAAAATTACCGGTCAGTAAAGTATTAACATACCTGGAGCAACGAACAAAACAGAACTAATTAAATTTATGCCGGTTATGACTACCAAAGTTTCTGCCGGACCTACCGCGTTTACCTCTGTTAAATTCTTTCATTTTATCCATCTGTTCCGGTGACAGAATCGTTTCCAGCTGATTATGTAGCTCATCAAATTGATTCCGAAGCTCTCCACGTGCCTCATCACGGTTTTTATCACTATTTCGCAGGCTCAGCATTTTGCCACCAAATTCCGAAAATACCTGAATAAACTGTTCCTTTTGCTTCTCATCCAGATTTAACCGATCATTCATACGATTCACCCTGTTTTCAATAACCGATCGTGGCACTTTATTCTCTTCCAGTTCTGATTTTATTTTCGTTAATGCGGCTTTTTGTTCAGCATCAAGCAGCGGCATAATATTATCAAATAATCTGGCACGTGATTCTTTACGATGTTCTTTAAGTATACCCTGTAATTGATCCTTCTGCTCTTCGGTTAAAGATAAAACATCACCTAATTCTTCAATATTAACATTCCCTGCTAATCCGCGGTGCCCGGGCATGTGACCAATCCTTTGCAGTTGTTGCGGGATGGCAATTTTAGCCGTTGAGAAAAATAACACTAAAATTAAAAATCCGGATCAGAAAAATATTCCCAACAGTATTTTCTTATAATGATATTATTCTACTGTCATATCAAATGAATATAGTTTTCATCGGGATGCGGATACATACAAGGTATACAGCAAAATGGAATTCCCTGGGTTGCGAAGTTAAACTTCGCAACCCAGATGCGTTCTGAAGTAAAACTTATATACAAGTACAGTCATGGTTCCCAAGTACAACTTGGGAACGAGGATATGAAGATAATATCATGGAAGGTCTTCCGGAGATGGTTTTCCGCCCATTCTATCATGTGGTCTTCCGTGCCGTCCGGGCGGTCCGCCAAATCTTTTCATTCTTTCCATCCTTTGTTTAAACCTGGTGATCTGATCGGGACGCAGCACAGGCTCGAGATCTTTTATTAATGAATCATTCATCGCTTCAAAATTAAATCGTATTTTTTCACCCAGCTCATGCATTTTTTCAAAATGACGGATCAGAATCTTATTGATTTGCTCTTTCTGGGATTCATCCGGCTGAATTATTCTTTCAATTCTTTGCACGAATCCTCGCTCCGTTCTCCAGTCGGCAATCCTGTCAAAAGCCCGGTTTTTTAGAAATGTTGCGGTGATAAGCGATCCGAGTATCATTCCAATAATTAAAGTGGTGCTTATAACTAATATGGATTTAAATTTAACATTCATTATGTTACTCCTGGGCTAAATCGACCAATGGATTAAAGGCATCCGTCGGTGAGATATCAGTTATTGCCAACACACCGTCTAATGAGATCTGATCACTGTTCCACATATTGAAGGATGCTGTAATTATTATTAACAGAATAGCTGCAATTGCAACCGGACGAAATATCCGGAAAAGACTGACTGTAAAATCCTCATCTTGCTTTGCCTGGATCTTTGCCATGACCCGGTCTTCAAATCCGTCACGGAAAGATCGGACTGCTGTAGATTTTAGGGAACTGCGCAAATTCAAAAGAATTTCCCTTTCGCTACGAAGATCTTCTGATCTTCTCAGTGCATCTTCCAGTTTTTGATTTTCCGCAGCCGAAAGCTCTGAATCAAGTGATTTAAAAAGCAAATCACGTTCATCGTTATTCATTTTTATCTCCAGTCAATGATGATATAATATCTTTTAATTTTAACTGCGCCCGGGAAAGACGTGAAAGTACAGTACCCAGGGGCGAGTTTAATATTTTTGCAGTTTCTTCTGTAGAATAGCCCTCGATAAGTCTGAGCACAACCACTGATCTAAATTTTGGTTCCAGCAGTTCCAGCGCTTTGTTGATGAGTTCCTTGCTGTTTGTTGCCTCAGCCTGATGAATATCATCGGCTATTTCCGGTGAATTTTCATCCTGATTTACGAAAAGGCCAAATCTGCGTTTTCTGCGTTTGAGCTCATTCAGTGAAAGATTAATAGCGATACGCGTCAGATATGTACTCACCTGGGAGTCGCCACGAAAGTTCGTCAGGGCATTATAAAACCGGATAAAAGTTTCCTGACCGACATCATCTGCTTCAGGACAATGACCGAGCATACCGATCACAGTCGATGCCACCCGGGACTCATATCGCTGAACCAGTACGCGAAAGGCAGAATTATTGCCATCCAGAACTTCCCTGATAACCTGGCTATCGGTCACAAACTCTTTTCCTTGTGTCAATTATTGGTTAGACAATGAAATATAAATGATATTCCCGGGAAGGAAAATATTTTTTAAAGATGTTTGGAGTTATGGCCGGGTAGATGATACCACAAACTTTCTGTTTCATAATCATAAAGGACAAATGTATTATCATATGTCCAGCCAGAGGCACTTAATGTGA
>CAYULK010000277.1:0-3654 GCA_964445625.1 uncultured Calditrichota bacterium | reverse complement strand
CGTTACCAGGTACAACTTGGGAACGAGGGTTTTGCAGAACACTGGCCACACACTAATCCAAATTACTCATTCCTGATTTTTAGTTAATTCTCCTCAACCTTAGTTGCTACGAAGACAAATAGTGAATCTCCGACGTTTGCCCGATTCACGACGGTAATATTCTGATTTATCTGTGCTTCAATTTTACCAAAAGATGGTTGGTAATCGTTCTTAAGCCAGTTGAGCCCGTAAGCCGCCCAGCGCATGGCATCAATTTTTGCGCCTCTCTCTATCATTGAGGGTGGAATGGCCTCGCCGGTTTTAGGGTTTACTTTACGTCCGATACCCATTGATATAAAATACCCCCGCTCCTTCATATAGGCTTTTTCGCAATACTGCATCCTTAATTCAATATTATCCTGCTCAATTTTGATTAATTCCTGTGCCTCATAAATCGATACCAGATAATCATCATCCAGACTGGGAATCCCTGCCTCAACGACAGAACTTTCTTTATTGCTAATCGTCAACTCTTCCACTTCTTCGGTCTTATCTGATTTACAGCCCATGAGAAGTACAAAAATACTGATAATGAAAATTACATTTTTCATCATTATCCAGACCTCCTTAATCGGATGGATAAAAACTTGATTAATATTGAACATTTACTACTGATGTGTAATATGCAACAAAAATATAATTAATAAACAAGAATTACAAGAGGATATCATATTCAGTATTATTTATGCAAATTATAGATATCAGAATTTTTTATCTCACATAAATAGATTATCTTGTCAGAAAATATGGTCTGGAGAGGAATGTGTGGCAAAAAAAATAAGAGTCGCAATATTATTCGGTGGACGATCGGCAGAACATGAAGTCTCACTGCAATCTGCCCGGAGTGTTTACGACGCAATTGACAAGAATAAATATGAAATTGTTCTGATCGGCATTGATCAGATTGGTAAATGGCATCTTAATGATGCACAGGAGTTCCTGGCTAATGCCAACACTCCGAACCGGATTTCTCTCAAGCAGGGAGCAGGAAATTTGGCTCTTGTGCCCGGAGAAGAATCACATGTCATCGTAGATGTGCACAATAAGGAAAACATTGGTGCTATCGATGTTGCCTTTCCTGTTTTACATGGCCCGTTTGGTGAGGATGGTAGTGTACAGGGATTATTGAAACTAGCCGATTTACCCTGCGTTGGTTCCGGTATTCTGGGATCGGCGGTCGCTATGGATAAGGATATGATGAAGCGGATTTTAGGCCAGGCCGGGATTCCGCAAGCCCGCTTTATCGCGTATGATTTTGCCGATAAAGACACATTAAAATATGCAAAGATTGCTAAAGAACTGGGATCACCATTTTTTGTAAAACCGGCAAATCTCGGATCATCGGTAGGTATCGGCAAGGTACATGATGAAAATGAGTTCAGGTCGATTGTTGATCACGCATTTGAGTTTGATAATAAAATAATAATGGAAGAATTTATAGATGGACGCGAAATTGAATGCGCAATTCTGGGGAATTCTAAGCCCATTGCTTCTTTACCCGGTGAGGTGATTGCCCGTCATGAATTTTATGATTATGATGCGAAATATATTGATCAGAATGGAGCAGAACTTGAGATTCCGGCAAGACTAAAACCCGAAATTGTTGAGACAGTTCAAAAACTGGCTATTGATTCTTTCAAGGCATTATGTCTGTCGGGAATGGCACGTGCAGATTTTTTTCTAAAGAAAAACGGCGATGTTCTGGTGAATGAATTGAATACTATTCCCGGATTTACACGGATCAGCATGTATCCAAAATTATGGGAAATAAGTGGAATTCCATATCCGGATCTGATCGACAGGCTCATTCAGCTGGCTATAGAAAAATTTGAACAGGATAAAAGACTAAAAATATCCGCATGGTAATGTTATCGCTAACCCTCCCGGTATAATGGAATTATTGTTTTCGCTAATCATTATTATTTCTGCCTATTTCCTCAAAGGTTTGAGTGGCTTTGGACCGGCCTTGATCATGATTCCATTCCTTACGATTATTTATGATCCGTTCACTGCCATAATAATTACCACCACCCTTGATTTCATGGCCGGTCTTACTCTGGTATATCAGATTCGCAGGGAAATATCCTGGTCGTTTGTAATACCTGTTATAATTACCATGGGTATCGGCGCCGGTTTTGGCGCATACATGCTCGGCCAGTTCCCTATGGACACAATCAGACAAATTATGGGGATAACCATTGGTTTGTTTGCCCTGTATATGATGTTTCAGGGTAATTTAAAACCGCCATCCAATTCCGGGGTTAAATTCTTAAAATATCCGGTCGGGATAGTAAGTGGTCTGTTTGGCGGTATGCTGGGGATCTCAGGTCCGCCACTGGTCATCTATATGAAATTGTCTTTTGCCAAAGTATTCTTTCGTACCCAGTTGATAGTAATATTTTTGTTTGGTGCCGGCTGGCGGTTAGTACTCTATTATCTGAATCGGATCGGGTTAAACCTGGAATGGCCACTGTTAATAATTTTTATTATTGTTATGATTCTCGGTGTATTTATCGGAAACAAAGTACATCTTAAAATCAGCGAAATCCTCTTTAATCGTCTGGTAGCAGTTGTAATTTTTGTTACCGCAATACGTATGCTCTTGTAATATAATTAGATTCTGAAACCCTGAAACCACGCCTTCGGCGGGCAGGCAAGTTCAGGATGACAATCCCGTGTATCCGTGGACTCGTTCTTTCATCTTAAATATAGCATCTAAGTAAATAATCCCATCAACGGGACCGAATAAACAGGCTCTTGCTGTAAATTCTCACGTCTTAAAATGTCGTTTACGGCATAAATCGCCGAGGTAGCAGCTGCCTCCATTAGCATAGCCGGTACAGGCAGTTTTAGCCAATCGCCGCACAAATACAATCCGGGAATTTCAGTCACCGGTTCCGGCCGGTTTGCATACAGATTAGTATGAAAGGCAGTAAAGTCTTCCCTAACCTGCAGGTACTCATATTGAATCTTAAATCCTTTCAGTTCAGGAAAATAAATCACAAATTCCTTTAACAATTGTTCCCGGATTGCCTCCCGGTCATCCCAGCCATCAGGCAGGACATAGGAATGCAGTTCAAAAATTCCACCACCGTTTTTATTTACCCACTGAGTGGCAGTTTTTTCTTTTTGATGATACATTGTTATTGAATCCAGTATTTCCAGCGCAGCGGTGAAAATTGAAAATGGCAACTTACGGTCGGTATTTTTATCTATCCAGATTCGCAGGACGGCATATTTCCGGGATATTTTCTGCCGGCTGATTTGTTCGGCAAATTTTTTGTAAGATTTTTGAATAGCCTTTGATGCAGCGATAATTTTCTGGGTTCCCGGAATATCGGCTCCCAGAACGACATACTGATATTCTGTGTCTTGCAGGAAAAAACTACCATTCTTTTCAACTATTTTGTCAATCGCCGCATTTGTATGAATATTGACTTTGAAATTTTCCAGATATTTTACCACCGGCTGCCAAAGAGATATTTCATAATCATCATCAAGCACATCATAAATCAGACCATGATCATTACTCAGGAAGTAGAAATGTAAACTCTTTATCAATTCACCCATAGAAATAAGATGTGGCCCGGCAAAAAATGCCCGTGAAAAGCTAGT
>CAYULK010000276.1:0-3669 GCA_964445625.1 uncultured Calditrichota bacterium | reverse complement strand
GAGCGTATCGCTGCGATTCGGAATCATATGAGGAAATGACCCACCCCTAAATCCCATCCCTCCAGCTTGCCATGCGGCAGGCCGCAAGGAGGGGACTTTATTGTTATTTAGATTTTATAAAATGCAGTGTTTGATTGAGTTTTGAAAGTACGCTTTCAATATTATCCATTATATCTTCATTCTTAAATCTTACTACATGTATATCTTTCTGGATTTCCATTATTTCTGTTCTAATCTGATCATAGTCTTCTTGTGTTTCATGAATGCCGTCATCAATTTCTACTACTAAATATAATTCACAGCAATAAAAATCCGCTATAAAAAATCGTTCTCTTCCATAGTACTCATAGAAAATCGGAAACTGTCGTTGAAATATATAATTATTAAAGTCCCCTCCTTGTGACCGCTGTTTTTGCGGTCAGAGGGAGGGGATTTAGGGGTGGGTCGTTTGCGAGATACTTCTGGTGCCTGCACGCTATACATAGCAGAACGATTTAGGGGTGGGTCATCATCACAATCTCTTTGGCCCGGCTGTTTTCACCTCCTGGGAACAACCTGCGGCATATAATTTAAAATTTTCAATAAACCGGGCAGCTAAAGCATCATATTTTTTCCAGTATTCCTCTTTATCACCCCAGGCTGATGACGGTTCAAGAACATCTTCAGGCACATCCGGACAGGAAAGAGGCACCTCAAATCCAAATAATTTATCTTTGCGATATTTTACATCATCCAGTTTTCCATCAAGTACCGCATTCAGCAGATTCCGGGTGTGCCGGATGCTGATACGCTTGCCGACACCGAATTTGCCCCCTACCCAACCGGTATTTACCAGCCAGACGTTGACGCTGTGTTTTTGCATACGCTGCTTTAACATTCCGGCATATTCAGACGGATGGCGGACCATAAACGGTGCACCGAAACACGCACTGAATGTGATCTGCGGCTCAATACCCAGACCGATTTCCGTACCGGCAATTTTAGATGTATATCCGCTTATAAAATGATACTGCGCCTGTTCCGGGTTGAGCCGGGCAATTGGTGGTAATACTCCGGATGCATCACAGGTCAGAAATATCACATTTTTTGGCTGACTGTGTACATAGCCTTCAGAGACAATATTTGGGATAAAACGCGTGGGATAAGATGCCCGCGTGTTCTCGGTAATGATATCATCATCCAAATCGATCATCCTGCTTACCGGATCATAGACCACATTTTCCAAAATAGTACCGTATCTGCGTGTTGTCGCATATATCTGCGGTTCATGTTCCGCAGATAACCGGATGACTTTGGCATAACATCCACCCTCGAAATTAAATATCCCTTCTGAACTCCAGCCATGTTCATCATCACCAATCAGCCGGCGCTTCGGATCAGCCGAAAGTGTGGTCTTACCGGTACCGCTCAGGCCAAAAAATAAGGCGACGTCATTCCGGTTATCAATATTGGCCGAACAATGCATAGGCAATACATTCCTGAATGTTAACAGGAAATTTAAAACTGTAAAAATAGCCTTCTTAATTTCTCCCCCGTATAACAAGTTGGATATAATCGCCATTCGCTCGGCAAAATTTATTATTATTCCCGTATTGCTTCGTGTACCATCAGTTTTTGGATCTACCTTGAAACCGGGAAGTGCCAGCAGAGTAAACTCCGGCACAAAACTTTTTAATTTATCACGATTACTTGTGGTCAGGAACATATTACGGGCAAAGAGACTATGCCATGCTTTTTCGGTAATAATCCGCACCGGCATCTGGTACTCGGGATCTGCCCCGGCATAACAATCCTGAACAAATAATTCTTCATCCTGGCAAAACGCCTGGGCCCGGGCCAGAATCATATTAAACTTTTCGGGACTTATCGGACGGTTATATTCGCCCCACCAGATATTATCCTGTGTCGTATGCTCCATAACCATAAATTTATCTGCGGCAGCGCGGGCGGTGAATTTTCCCGTATTAACCAGAACCGGACCGTCACTGGCAATATGACCTTCATTTCTGAATACGATTTCTTCATATAAAGCCGAATCCGGCAAATTCCAATAGACGCGGTCCAGGTGCAATAATCCATGATTATTTAGCTTATAATCCGCTGCCAGTTCTTTAGCTTGCTTTGATGCCGGTGTGTTAAATTCCAGATATTTCATGACCAGTCCCTCATCAGTTTACGATCGCCGATATAAAGTTCGTTTGGTGAGTTGGGATCCAGAGCCCACTTCATTCGTTCGATCCCCTCCGTGATATCCTTAATCGAGCCGCAATAACTCAGACGCAGATACCCTTCCATACCAAATTCAATTCCCGGCACCGTAAGCACCTGTACTTTGTCAATCAGAAAATTGGATAATCGCGCTGAATCTTTATCATAATTGCTAAAATCGGCGAAACAATAAAATGTGCCATCGGGTTTTGTTACCCGAACGCCCGCAAATGAATTGAGGTGGGCAATCATCACATTCCGGTTATTCTCAAGTGTCATGCGCAAATTTTCAACATTTGACTGAATACCATCGAGCGCTCCAACAGCCGCCATCTGTAGCAAAACGGATGGTCCGGATGTCTGATGACCCTGCAGATTGGTCATGACTTCAGTTAATTTTTTATTGGCCACTGACCATCCGATACGAAATCCGGTCATGGCATATAACTTTGATACTCCGTTTATGAGTATCAGTTTTGAATTTTCCGACATATCCGTGGCGTACTCGTAACAGTTTATTGGCTGCCTGTTGTCAAATACGAGCCGGTGATAGATATCATCCATGATTAAATACAGATCCTTTTTTTCACAAAACGCCACCACATCCGCTATAAACTCTTCAGAATACATGACCCCGGAAGGATTGTTCGGACTATTGATGATGATAGCCTTGGTATACGAACCCACACGCTGTTCAATATCCTGAATTCTGGGATAAAGTGACCCGTCTTCCGGCAGAACGGGTACCGGTACGGCCTGACATAATTTGGCCATGTCGGGATAACTGACCCAGTATGGTGCGGGAAAGATAACTTCCTCCTGGGGATTCAGAATCGCCTGCAAGGCAACCATTATCGCCTGCTTGGCACCACCGGAGGCCATTATATTTTCCGGTGTAACTTTACGTTTATAATGCTGCTCGGTATAGCGGATAATCGCCTGTTTCAAAGCCGGTACGCCGTCAGCAGGTGTATACCTGACTTCCCCGGAATTCAGCAGCGCGCCGGCGGTTATAATCGCGTCCAGAGGTGCTTTACATTTGGGCTCACCACCACCAAGATGAATAACAGGATCCCCTTTTTCCCGTAAAATGGCAGCTTTTTCATTAAGTGCCAGGGTTGGTGAGGCTTTTATAGACCGGGCAATATGACTGATACTCATTAAATACCTCAAAAATTATTATATTTTTATATACTTTTCACATTCGACACAGGTATTTAATATAATAAATAATTTTGTCACAAATAAGCATAATCGTCAAATATTGGTAAAATTTTTTCTCTCCTAAATTGCAAATAAATAAGTGTTTATGAATATTTATAAACGGTGGTGGAAATATCCGGAATATATTGTTAAAGAATAGCACTCAGATGATTCCATCCTGTTAATTTACCGTCATTCTGAACTTGCCTGTCCTGAACTTGTTTAAGGATTTCAGAATCTCTTAGACTTGAATAATTA
>CAYULK010000275.1:0-3694 GCA_964445625.1 uncultured Calditrichota bacterium | reverse complement strand
TAGAATTTAAAATATTCCGGTTGTAATTGAATCCGGTTCTTCCTACTTTTTAATTATAATAATTTCAGCCTGCCTACTTGCGGCGTGGTGGTTTATGCTTTTGTAGCAAAGAACTTTGTTGTTTTTGTAAAATTTCGCGATGAAACCGATACAGATAAGCAGATTTCGATGAATGACCCACATACTTTTCCAGGTTTTGGGAAAAAAGAAGAAGGATCGCAGTTTACATGCGGCTTAAGATTACCCCAGGATTAATCCTGGGGTAATTAACCAGCGTACTGCAGTGAACACCTGACAATTGCCTTTTGCCACCTCACTACTGTTTAGAACGGTGACTTGGATTAAAGAGAAGAAGATCAGAAAAATATTTTGTTTGTCCTGATGTATCGGGATGCTGCGATATGAATATCCTAAGTTCAATAAGGGGATGAGGTGAATATGTTCAGATCAATAATTTCAATAATATTATTTTTGATTTCTTTCATTTCTTTGTCTGCAGAGAATTATTTACTAAATGGAGGCCAGGAGTCGGTCGTAAAATATAAACTGATTCAAAAAATCACACCCACTCCGGAAACAGTAACCATTCACTTGTCATTTGTAGAACCGCAGAGTTTTTCGTCATCTACGTATTCTCAAAAAATCAGCGATTTTTCGATAGTGTCACAATATAGTCCGCAAAATATTGAAAAATGGCAGGATAGACACGGCAATAAGATAATTAAATATACCTGGGAAAAGCCCCATAAGCCCTTTGAAGTCACAGTAAATATTGTTGCAGAAAATATAGTTAAATTTGATAAAATTGAAACATCGGCACCTTTCCCGGTAATCGGTGTACCGGGTGAGATAAAGGCCTATTTAGAACCAACAGAACAAGTACAATCCCGGTCAGAGGTAATCCGTACCAAGGCAATAATTCTGACAAAAAATGCCAAAACACAGTTTGATGCCGTGCAAAAAATACTCACCTGGATCATTGATCATATGAACTATGTTTTGAATCCTGATACCTATGACGCGCTTACGTCTATGAATACCGGCCGGGGAAATTGCCAGAACTATTCACATTTGGCCGCCGCTTTAATGCGTTCATGCGATATCCCTGTCCGTATTATTAACGGCATTACTCTAAAAAAGCCATATGATGTGAAAATTGGTAAACAGGTGCTGACTCTCAATATGGCTGAGGGGAGACATTCATGGATTGAGGTATATTTCCCGGATCTGGGTTGGATGCCGTTCGACCCGCAACAAACTGAGTTATTTGTCAGCAACCGCTTTATACGTGTGGAAGTGGGCCGGGATAATGCCGAGACAGAAAATGATGGTCTGGTTCACTGGACGCGGCAAAAAGGAGCTGCTGCCGTAATCAGCTTTCAGGAATTCATTGAATCGGAATTTATCTTAGATAATGTTTCAATATCCGCCACAAAACTGTCGTATGGACCAAAAAAACTGTTATTATTACCGCCGGTTTCAGCAGAATTTAGTAAAATTGAAACGCCGGTGATGGTCAAACCGGCGGAGTTTGATCAGAAGATCATGGCTACTTTAAAATTCGATCAGGAGTATGTGTTTGGTAATCTTGATTTTCCGCAGGGAGTCAATTTTGCTTTCAACCGAAAAAGCGTTGGTGATAAATCAGGTACGTCGCAAAAACTTAAAAAAACATTTCTGGTCGAAACAGCCGAATATGCTACCGGAAGCAGACAATTCTGTCAAATTATTATTTTACAGAAACCGATGTTATTGAAGGATATCTCACTTGGTTTACAGAAATTTGGTGGTTCTGGTGATATCTGGCTGGAATTACGGGAGGACGACGAAGGAAACCCGGGTGCGGTTGCTGCAAAATCTAAATTAGTTTCTCTGGATAATCTCAAATTGCAGCAGGGATATCACTGGGTTGTGTTTGATTTTAGCGGACGGGGTCTGGGATTAACGCCGGAATCGTATTGGATATCGATTGGGCAACAGGGTGCACCGATTATCAATTGGTTTTATAGTTACGGTAAACCGGTTGGCCCAATCTATGGCACAAGATATAAAGATCAGACAGATACTAAATGGGATAAAAGCCTCGGGTATGAGTTTAATTACCGTGTTCAGGGTTTGATACCCTGAGAGTAACTGTACATGGCCGCTCAAATGTCAGTTATTTTTCCACTCCCGATAATAGTCTAATAGTGAATATGTTGGCTTACCCAAACTCTTTTTGACTGTAAACTCTAGTTTTCTTACATCCTTGGACCAGCTGATAATAAATGAGTCTTCACTCTCGAGTACTTTGCCATTCGCGGTGACAATATCTCCTTCGTCTTTATCAATAATCAGGATGCGCTCATTCTCTTTTGTTTTTAATTCTTCAGAATCAATTTTTAATCTTTTAAATATGCCGCTATAGGAACCAATTAACTGGCCATTTTCCTCGTACAGATAGCGCTCCCTTACGTAAATACCATCATCAATATTGTCTAATAGAAAGTCATCTTCTTCCAGCATTTCCACCAGATCTATAAAAGTTTTTTTCTGCTTATCTTTGTCTGCTTCCGAGTCTCTGAGATTGGTATAGGTCACTTTTACCGTACCCATTGTAAAATTTTCATTATACTCAATTTCATATTTTACAGTTGAATAAATGAGACAGCCAGGCAGTAAAAAAGAAACAATGATAATGGCTGACAAAAAATATTTTCTCATATTTTCCTCCTTGTTTAAATTAGAGATAAATATTCGGATATTTCTTTAATTGAAATATCCGATTTATATTTTTGGTATTTCATTATCTTACTTATTAATAATCTGACCTCAACTTCCTGCAATAAACTTTTCTCAGATTCAGAAACTACCTGGAACTGATCGATCCCATTTTGCTTAAGTAAATTCAATTTTGCTAAAAGTAAATTTAACGGAATTTTCTCCCCTGCAATTTTATTTAGTGATAATTGATTCTGTAGTGTTTTGGATATTTCCTGCCAATCTTCATTTATAATTTTTTGACTAATTATTTTTTCCTGATTGCTACTCATTGTATCTGGATTTTCTGAAATTTGAGTCATTAAAAACATGCTGATAAATAAAATGAGAAATGCGGCTGCGACAGCCCAGATGAATCCCCCGGACTTTGGTTGTATAATGTTCAGGTGTGATATATCTATAAGATATTTTTCAAGTTCAGGTTCCGGTTGCACTATCTTGTAATCGACAGCATAAAACATCTTCAAATATTTATGATATTCGGATCGACATTCATCGCAGGATTTAATATGCTCGATTAAAGAGACTCTTTCCTCTGTCATAAGTTCACGTTTTAAAATCAGAGGAATTTTATCTACAATGTGTTTACAGTTCATAAAAAAACTCCCGGGTAATTCTGTATCGGGTTTCAAGTAAATTATTAATATTCTTTCTGGCAAGGCTTAGATTACTGCGAATATTCTCTACCGGTGTCATAAGAATTTCCGAAATTTCGCTAAAATCAAATCCTTCAATATCACGCAGAATAAATACGGCCTTTTGTTTTGGTTTCAGTTCTGAAGCACATTGAAGTAATATCTGAAAGAAAACAGGATTTTAATGTAGTTAATAACCTAATATTTCAGCAAACATCAAAGTTATTGGGTGAATTAGGGATGGCGCAAGCAGGATTATTAATGCTAGAAGACAAATTCAACAGTAACAAAGGCATTAT
>CAYULK010000274.1:0-3839 GCA_964445625.1 uncultured Calditrichota bacterium | reverse complement strand
ACTTCATCCCCGGCTTTTGTACGCATCACCATATCGAATAACAGGTTATAATCCGGGTCATAGAAATTCTTTGCATCCCCGCGGCTAAATCCGCCATCCATCAGCCATTGTCCGCTATACCAGCGTTGGTAACCCAACATAGACGGTGCGAAACCATATGTAAATCCAACCAGGATATCGACCAAAGTCTCAGTTCGTTCAATGGTAGCCAGATTACCATCCGTATCACCGGTATATTCTAATTCATATTCATAGATAATCATATCATCAAAATCAGGATCACTCCATGCCCGCGATGTCCGGGTTACTGTAATTCCCGTTGGTGTTGACCATTTGGCAATGATAATCTCTTCGGCTTCATCCGGGTTATAATTTTCATTTATCGATCCGTCTTCCCGTAGGGGAAAATTTTCTATCTCTTCCATCGATATCGGAAAACTCCAACGTCCAAGCGGCAATTCGGGCAATTGGGTTCCCACCCCTCCGCACAGCGCATAGATGCGATTATCGCGACCGGGTTGTCCTTCGGGATTTGCTGAAACATACATCCCGCCACCCACAATATTATGCTGGCCGCTATACTCAATGCCGTCAATGACCGTCTTTGACCGTGATGGCCATTCCATAAGTGGATCCGTTGTTCTGTTCCCGGCATCGCCGTATTGATATGGCCTGCCAATCGTGCCCGTATTGAATACAGTTTCATGCAACATTCCGCGGTCATGTATACGCGATTCCCTTACCTGTGCCATAGCCATATTGATCACACAAAAAATAGCGAAGAAGGTGCAAATAATTAAACTGCATTTATAGGAATTTTTCATCTATCACACCCCATTAACTCAACTTAAAATTTATATATTACTCCAAAACGCCAGTGTCTCGGTTGGTTCGAATACAGATAATTTTCAAGTCGCGAAGTATAGGGAGAAAATTCTGTTTCTACCAATACATCTTGCGACGGATCCATATATCTCTGGCGATATGGATTGTTTGGATCATCAGAGAATGTTCTATTATATGAGAAAACCTGGTCATTCAGTAAATTAAATCCTTCCACATAAAAACTTAGAGTACTTAAACCGATTTTAAATCCTTTTTCAATACGCAAACTCAAGCCATATTCAGTGGGTGACCGTTGGTTAAATCGTAATCCCTGACCGCTTTCATCCCAGGTAAATGGTCTTCCTGATAGATATTGATAGGTTACTGTAGTCGAAAAATTGGATAGAAACTTACAGTCAAAAATCTCGGGGCCATAGTCACCAGGTGTAACAAAGATTAGTGAGGCGACTAATTTATGAAGCCGGTTAAAGTCGAGATAGATATCCTCCGGGCTTTTAAGTTCGGATCTTTCCGGCTCATCCTCATAGTATTTCACCCGATCAGCAGAACCGAGTGCACTGCTGCTCTTACCTGTGGACGATTCCCAGTTGTAGCGAATAAACCCTCGAAATATACCATAATTTCTTTCCAAACTTACCTGGAACCCATAGATATCTGCATACTCCCGGTTGTCAAATGTTTCATAAACAAATCCATCTCTGTCCGTATATGAAGCAAGTTGAATCAGGTTACTCACATCCTTCAGATAGGCACTCAGATCGAGACGAAATCCATCTGAAAATGATTGAACCAATCCAAGATCATAAGATACAGTTCGTTCCGGTTCCAATTGTGGATTACCCAGACGTTCAAAATTTGGATTAGCATCCAATTTGAATCTGCTTACAAAAATATATTGGTATGCCGGACGTTGTGTAAACACACCATAATTTAAATGCAACACAGTTGATTTTGATACAGGAAAGGATATTCCAATTCGTGGTTGCAATACCGTGTTTAATTTTGTTTCGGCAGTCGGGGCTTTTTCTGCATCATAAAACTTTCCAGCCGCCGGATTATCTGGATCAAAATCAGGATTACGATACGGAGAAAATTTATTTGTAAAGAAAGTGGTATTAAAATTATAAAAATCAAACCGCAGGCCTACATTGGCTATGATACCTTCAAACTCCATTTTATCCTGAACATACACGGCACCTTCATATGGGTATACATGATAGTCATCAAATCGCATGTTGGCGGCATTGGTCATGCCAATCTTACGGTTAACATCTATATCATGATAAGTAAATTGTATCCCCGATTTTATTAAATGGTTCATCGTCATCTGGCTAGTGTAATTTCCATTGATATTAAATGAATTTGTCTTTGCATCACCATAAGTAGTGTTCATACCGCCAACTGAATATCCAGCAGGAATAGTATAGAAACGCCAGTTCGTATTACTGGAATAGTCATTTGAATACTGATCGGGACGAAGTAAGAATACCCGGTCTTCATCCAGGGTGTTCAATTGATTTACCCGGAGGTCAAGAAAGCTGGATTTATTAAAAACATGATTCCAGTCCAGGCCAAACTGATAAATGGTTCGCCGATTAATCGTATTCCTAGTAGCTATTTCAAACCAGTTATAGAAATTACTTGAAAAATCATTAATTTTTTCTTTGTCATAATTGAAATTAAGACGGATCCTGTCATTATTACCCAGATGATATGTCAGATTACTCAATATTTGAGTCTCTGTATTTGGTTCCGCTGAGGGAAAGATAGGATTGATAAAACTCTGACGACCGGCAACAAATATGGCCGCATTTTTGAAAATTGGTCCACCGGTGGAAAAATCAATGCGGTAGTCCGGTTTGTCATATTCCTGGCCCATATTGCTCATACCCTGCAGCCACATATTTCTGACCAGGTTGGCAGCGCGTAATGAATCATCTCTGGTTAGCGGTGGCGGTAATGGAAAAGCAGGCGGGGGAGGTGGTAAATAATTATCAGGAAAATTTATACCAAAATGTTGCCAGAGTACTCGGCCGGAAACCGGATCAAATCCATCCAGCCACTCATTGACATCAATAAACTGGCTATAAAATGTAAGGTTTTCAGTTGAATAAATACTACCACCATGTGTTTTATAATAGGAATTAGTAGAAGCAACTTCCAGCCGTGTCCGCCATTGATCCTTACCTTCTTTTGGGATCATATTGACCACACCGGATTGAACGTTTCCATATTCTGCGCTAAATCCGCTGGTATATATCTCAACCTGTTCCAAGCCGGTGGTTATTGGATCAAATGCGCGCTGGTTATTTAGCGGATTAACAATGGATGCACCCCCAACCAGATAGATGGCCTCTCCGGACCGTCCACCTCTGAAATTATCACCCACCACATCCGCCTGAAGTGAAATCACATCTGTGACATTATTCATACCGGCGATATTTTGTATCTTATTCATATCGTAGGTGGTCTTGGTTGCGGTAAGATCCTTTTCTACCTCGGCGGGGCGATAAGCGGATACAACTATTGTTTCTCCGGTTAATATTTCAGATAACATTTCAAAATTTACTGTTGTAGTTTTGTCAACAAATACCTTAACTTTTGTTTTTATTTCATCGACATAACCAATAAATGATACCTGAACATTGTAGACACCCGGTGGAATATTTATAATGTAAAATACACCGTCTACATCTGTGGCCGCTCCCATTGGCCGGCCCATTGTTGCCTCTAGATCATCAAGCCAGATAGTGTTGATCACAATATTGGCACCGGCTACCGGATTCTTAGATGCCTTGTCAATTATGACACCGGCAATCTTTCCGGTTTCACCGGCAAATAATGTCGAATACGATAGAAGTAGAATTATCAGTATGAAAGAGCAATAATTGATTCCTGGCGTTCGCTGCATAAATCTCTCCTTTAGGAAGAAGATATATTAATTTATTTTAAGAACGTCTTTAATCTTACAAGATGAGCTGATTACCTGGCAG
>CAYULK010000273.1:0-3879 GCA_964445625.1 uncultured Calditrichota bacterium | reverse complement strand
TTAAAAATTAACTCTGACATTTTTTTCTCTTTTTTAGTGAATTTAGTGTTTTTAGCGGGCTGAACTATTACTAATTTATTTATCCGTCAACCAAATCGGGATTTGGGTTGCGCAATTTAGCCAGATATGAAGTTCGCGGCCTTATATTCAGTTCAGCCAGCATTTCGTACCGGCGTTCATTTTTCTTTGATTTGGTTACCCTGCTCTGCGGATCATTGATATTGCCGAATTCAATTGCATTTGTCGGACATGCCTGTTGACATGCAGTGATTACATCACCATCCCGGAGTGTTTCGTTTTCTTTTTTCGCATTGATTTTCGCCGCACTAATGCGCTGCAGGCAGTATGTACATTTTTCCATTACGCCCCGGGACCGTACGGTCACATCAGGATTCTGTGCCATCTGCATGATTTCGGGCAGTTCGTTGGTATAGTTAAAGAAATTGAAACGGCGAACTTTGTACGGACAATTATTTGAACAATAGCGTGTACCGATACAACGGTTATATGTCATCACATTCAGACCTTCTGAGTCATGTACTGTGGCTGCCACCGGGCAAACCTGCTCGCAAGGTGCATTTTCGCAATGCTGGCATCCTACCGGCTGATAGACCATTTCCGGATCATCCACATCGCCGGAAAAATACCGGTCAAGGCGAAGCCAGTGCATTTCTCGTCCATTCTTCACCTGTTCTTTGCCGATTATCGGGATATTATTCTCACTCTGACAGGCAATTGTGCAAGTATTACATCCGGTACATGCGTTCAAATCTATAGTCATTCCCCATTGATTGCCCTCTTCATAACTATGCTCATCCCATAGCGATACCAACGGCGGATGTTTTACCATCTTCTGCGCAAAATCCGGATTCTCACGATATTTCGTTATTGAAGATTCCCGGATCAATGGACGTCCTTCCATGCTGTTGTGATCCTGAGTATTGGCCAGAGGATACGTATCAATTGTTTTCCGGATTGATAAACCGTAAGCCATATCAGGATGATCCGCGGATCTGATGCGATAGGCATTAAAACCGACACCCGTACCGATCCTGCCGGCTGATGTACGGCCGTAACCAAGCGTTAATGTTAGGGAATAATCAGCATATCCCGGCAATATCCAGACAGGCATGGGTGTCTCGCGTCCGTTCAGATTTAGAACAACAAGATCCTCATTTTTAACACCCAGCACTCCGGCTGTGGTGTGACTCATTAATACCGCATTATCCCAGGCCAGTTTGCTGACACCATCCGGTAACTCCTGCAACCAACCGTTATTTGCAAATCGCCCGTCAAAGACAGCAGGCGAAGGTTTGAAAACAACTTCCATATTGTCTTTGGAAACATTTTTTGTCATCACCGGATTTTCAGAAAGATATGCAGTCAGATTGTTTGATGATGTAGCTGGTTTAATCTGAGGCAGTTGACTGTTTTCCAGTACACCATCATGAAGAATACGGCGCCATTTTTTCTCAAAACCAGATTTACCTAATATGGATTCCCATTTGGCCCGGACAAGTTCATAGCCGCTTACATCCCGGGCGGTAGTAAGAAAATTAATCATTTCGACATTTGAGTGGCCGTCAAACAGCGGCGCGATCATGGGTTGAATTACACTTAGTGTCCCATCAAACGCCTGTGCATCGCCCCATGACTCCAAAAAATGAGCCTGTGGCAAATGCCATTCGCATTTTTGAGCCGTTTCGTCTGTATGCAATCCCAGGTGGATAGTGTGTTTTAGTTTTTTTAATGCACCCGAAAAATCCAGATCGGCAGGAGCATTATATACCGGATTGGCTCCCAGCATGATCAATGACTCTACTATACCTTCATTTATATCTGCCGTCAGGTTGGAAATATCGGCAGTATGACCAAATAATTCGTATTTTGCCCGGCGGTAAGAAACGGTTTTACCTGTATTTGCCAGAGCATCATTGATCGCAAACACGATAGCATGTACCTGTGCCGGTTGATGTCGTCCGGCCACTACAAGACTTTGTCCCTGATTCGCCGCCAGATCCCGGGCCAGAGTTGCGATCCATTTATTGTCAAAATTAAAATCTGCCGGGATTTCACTGTTATCTAAACCCGCGACTGAAATTCCCATTTTTTGCAATTCTTTCACCAGAGTAACAGCAAAAGCAGACACGTGATGCGCGGGAACTTTTTTACGATGATCTGACATGCCACCGGTCAGAGTAAAAGCGGATTCGACCACATATAAGCGGTTCATCTCATCTTTAACTGAATTAACGCGACGTCCGTCTATAAAACCGCGGGCATTTACTATGTTTTCCGATTCGGTGGTAATAAAATCAGATTCCAGGGATAAAATCACTCTGGCCTTATCATATGAATACATCGGGACCAGATTCTCCCGGTTTGCAGCTGCTGCCATGCCGGATCGAATATTTTCATCACTTACCGGCTCATAAACATACCATTTTGCCTGTGGAAAGGTGCGGAGAAACTCCTTTTGAAGCCGGAATAAAGTTGGTGAAGCTGATGATTCACTCAATATGGCCAGCCCTTTACCCTGGGCTGCAGTATAGCCGGTATATAATCCCTGCCAGTACTTTACAAAATTATCCCAGCTGCTCTCACTGCCGTTCTCAACGGGTAACTGTGACCGGTCGGGATCATATAAACCAAGAATCGCTGCCTGCATCCATGCATTGCTGCCTCCCAGGCTGGATGGATGTTTTTCGTTTCCTTCAATTTTTGTCGGGCGGCCTTCATGGGTCTCGACTACCATACCATAAGAATTCAGGCCAAAAGGCATTGTCGTGGCATAATTTCGGGGTATTCCGGGAATTATTTCTTCCGGTGCCTGGACATAAGGCAGAATTTTTTCCACCGGGCGACGGCAGCTGACCAATCCGGCCAGGGCCATGGACGCCCCCATCAATGTAAGGAACTTTCTGCGGCTCATACCGTCGCTCAGTTCTGAGGCACCTTCCGGAAACTCGCGGTGCAGAAAATCTTTAAACTCCGGTGTATCGGCAAGCTGATTTAAGCTGCGCCAGTATTCTTTACCCGGCTTAATTTTTGAATCATTTTTCATCTATGACATCCTGAGCAATCTACTGGTGGAGCAATATTTTTTTCTCTTTTTATTTTTGCTGCCATTTCCATCTGGTTATCCGGGGCCGTCCAATCCATATTGGTTATCTCGCTGACCGGTCGCAGATGCTCATCCGGATTGCGGTGGCAGCTCAGACACCAACCCATGCCAAGCGGTTTAACCTGCATCACCTTTTCCATCCGGGCCACATTTCCGTGGCAGCTGGCGCAGCCGATCCCGGCACTCAAATGTGCACTATGATCAAAGTAGACATAATCGGCAAGTTTGTGGACACGAACCCACTTGACAGGTTTTCCTGAAGTCCAGCTCTCACGAACGGGAAGCAATTTTTTACTATCAGTCAATACAAGCATATGACAATTCATACATGTTTGGGTTGGTGGGACATTAGCCTTGGCTGATTGCTCAACGGAAGAGTGACAATAGCGGCAATCCATACCCAGATCACCGGCATGTAATTTATGACTATATGGCACCGGTTGTTCCGGACGATATCCGACATCGGTATATTCCGGTGATCCGTAATACCATATAAGAGCGATGATTCCAATACCACCAAATACAAGCAACAGAACAGCATAAACCGGGATTTTATTTGACCACTTTGGAAATATCTGAGCCACGTAAATTATCCTGTTATTTTAGTTAGCATAACAATTTAATTATTATAGATAAGATTTTGGAATCGGAAAAATATTTTGCTTATGAGGCCACTCTAAAAAGGTAAAAAACCGAAATGGTCATCCTGAACTTGTTTCAGGATCTATTGATTTTATTGGAGTTAAAGATTCCGA
>CAYULK010000272.1:0-3931 GCA_964445625.1 uncultured Calditrichota bacterium | reverse complement strand
TACGACCGATTCCCTGGTCCATGCAGTCGATCATTGCAGCATAAACCGCCATACGGCGAATTTGCCATTCTTTATGGTCCGCATTTTCCCACAGTTCATTTTCCGGATCCAGTGGTGATAATTTCCATTTTTCATCAATTACACCCATCTCAATCATGCGTTGGTAGCGGTTTTTACGTATATATTCCCAGCCTTCCCGGTATTTCTCAATATACTTTTCAATATCCTCCGCAGGTGCATGCATCGGCCAGTGTGGAGCGTTATAACTGACATATAAGAAAAAGGGGGATTGTTCATTCTGCCAGTCCAGTAGAAATTTTATCGCATGATCACTGATGGCGTCGGTCAAATAAAAATTTTCTTCCAATACTTCGATCGATCTGTTATCACTGACCAGAACCGGGTCAAAATAACTGCTGGATCCATGGATAAATCCATAGAATTTGTCAAATCCGCGCTGCAGGGGCCAGTTATGTTTGGACGTATATTGAGAACCATCCCAATACCCGGTATGTTTGGTAAGATGCCATTTCCCTGAAATCCCTGTACGGTATCCAGCTGACTTCAATACTTCGGCCATTGTCACACAATTCTGATTCAGATCACCCCTGTATGCCGGCTTTCCATAATCCCGGGTCATGTGCCCAATGCCGGTCTGATGCGGATATAATCCGGTTAATAGTGATGCCCGGGTGGGACAACATCTCCCGGCATTATAAAATTGAGTGAAGCGGATACCGTTAGCGGCAAGGGCATCAATATTTGGTGTTGAAATTTCTGAGCCATAACATCCCAGATCGGAATAGCCCATATCATCTGCCATAATCAGAATAATATTTGGTCTTTCAGATGGTAATTTCCGATCAGTGCCCTCACAGGCATATTGACCCAAGAATAAAGCGGATAACAGAAAAAGAATATGAGTTGTTTTATTCATTATAATTTCTGAAGATTAGATTCCGAAATAAATTCGGAATGACATGTAACAGAATAAATTACCTGAATCAATCCCCTTTTGTAGTCGTCGTGCTAGTTAAATCAATTTCTAACCGGGAGTAGATCTTTCGGATCTTTACGCATTAATTCTTCCAGTTTGCCAACCGTTTCCGCATACCCGGCTTTATCAACCACATTCACATTTTCCTGGGGATCTGTCTGATGATCATAGAGTTCACGTCCACGCACTTCACCGGAACTGGTATGGCGCCATTCTATATAGCGATAGCGATCTGTCTTCATGGCATATCCGATAATCTGCGTATCCATATTATAACGATATTTTTTTTGTACCCAGATACTAAAGGCGGCTTTTTTCCAATCCTGATCCGGATTCTCCATCAGCGGTTTAAAACTATAGCCTTCCAGGTGACCGGGTTTTGGTAAACCGGTTAATTCACAGAGTGTTGGGTAGATATCGATAAACTCGGTTAGTGCCCGGGTACGAATACCTTTTTTAGTCATCTGTGGATCACTGATAATTAGCGGAGCGCGACAGTCAATTTCAAAATTTGTGTGTTTGCACCAGCTGTCGTGTTCGCCCAGTTTCCAGCCATGATCTCCCCACAGAATTATAATCGTATTTTCTTTTAGACCCAATCTATCAAGTTCATCAAGCACCCGGCTAATCTGGGCATCGATAAATGAAACACAGGCATAATAACCATGAATCAGATGTCGGGCTAATTCATCGTCAACACGCTCATTTCCCTTTGGCATCTGATAATAATTTCGCAGCTCGCCAAAATTATTCATGGTGTATGGAGTTATTCCCTCCGGATAAAATGAATTTTCAGCCAGCATTAATGTCTCAGGATCATACATATCCCAGTATTTTTTTGGTGACGTAAAGGGCAAATGCGGTTTACGAAATCCCAGAGCCAGAAAAAATGGCTTCCCATTCATGGTCCTCAGTTCTTCAATCGCCCGATCGGCCAATTTTCCGTCGCTGTATCCATTATCCGGAACATCCGCAGCCTCTGTTACCGGGCCTTTGGTGCCTGAATTCGGATTTGTTTTCCGGTTCAGTGCAACGATTTCTTTTCCCTCTTCAGTAATATATCCACTTCCTTCCATCGCCCTGAATGGTGCTTTACTCCACGCCTCCGTGTCATCCTGTGCATGATGATATATTTTCCCGATTGATAAAGTCTGATAACCATTATTTTTAAAGTGCGCAGGAAGGCTGACAATATCAGGAAGTTTATCTTTTTTCATAATTTTCAAACCATATATTTGGGTAGTTTCGCAGCGCAGTCCGGTCATCAAACTGATGCGTGAGGGCGAACAGATAGCTTGCTGACAGTAAGCCCGTTCAAATAGTAAACCCTGCTTAGCGATACCATCGATCGCAGGGGTTTGCATCTGCTCATTGCCATAGCAGCCCAGTTGTGGTCTGAGATCATCAATGGCTATAAATAAAACATTTTTTTGAGTAGGACCTTCATTTTCCTGACATTGCAGAAACGTCCCACTGAGAAAAATAAATATTATAACACCGGAAACTCTAATCGATTTTAGCTTTTGGGTTATGCAAATAAATGATTTCATTTTCCCCCCTTCTTCTTCGCCTTTGCCGGATATCTGCGTAATGCTTCTTCCTCACTTTCCACCCCCTTGTCGTTCATCTCTTTCATCCAGAGATCAACTTCGTGACTTAACTGTTCTTTCACTTGTGCATGTTCAGATGATTCGGCCAGGTTATTCAATTCCTGCGGATCGTTTTGCAGATCAAACAACTCTTCCGGCGGAAATAATGTATTTTTTTGTTTGGGATGACCGACCTGATTATTCAGATAGCGGATATATTTGTATCTGTCTGTCCTTACAGCACGAATCGGAAACGGCGTTTCCTGTCGTTTTTTACTAACTATGACACCTGAGTAACTAAAGAAAATCTCATCATGGAGGTAATCGGTTTTTCCCTCCCAGACACCCAGCATACTTTTGCCATCTAGTATATCAGGTATTTTCCCACCGGCAATTTCCATCAACGTTGGAAGCAGATCAACTGTACTTACCATTGTATTGATCGTCATTCCGGGACGAATTTTCCCTGGCCATCGTATAACCATCGGGACATTGATCCCGGTATCATACAGAGTATTTTTTGTGCGATCCTGTTGTGCTTCATTATCATTAACATAAATGACAACTGTGTTTTCATCGAGATTATACTTTTTTAACAATTCTAAATATTGTCCCAGCTCGTAGTCCATATAATAGTTATTTGCATCATATCCCTTCAGGCCATTTGGCAATTCGTTCAAGAGCGGACTGTGCGGTAAAGAGGCCGCATGAACAATACAGAACGGCCGGGAATCATTATCACCCAGAAATTTTTCCACATTATCAAAGCGGGTTTTTCTATGCCGGTCATGTTTTGGTTCATCGGCACCAGGAACATGTTCATCGGACTTTTTGATACGAAATTCCCACTCATATAAGTCACTGGGTTTCTGTATTCCATCTTTGCCGACAATACAGGCCCGGTAATCCAGCTCTTTCATATAATTGGGCAATGATTTTACACCATCATAAAATCCGGAATGATTGGGATGGGCACCATTTTTTAGTGGATACATGCCGGATAGTATTACACCCCGGTTGGGCGTGCAGATGGATGACGGCGTAAAACAACGGGTGAACATTGCTCCCTGATCCGCCAGTTTATCAATATTTGGCGTGTGGCTTGGATCTGCGCCATAACACCCGACACTCGATTTATACTGATCATCAGCGACATAAATCAGTATATTCAGTCGGTTATCACCGTTGTCCTGGGCGTATCCTGCCATCGGAATCATTAAAGAAAGTAAAAAAACAAACAGTAATATGTATTTCATCAGAGTATCCTTTATTATATGAGATCTTTTTTTTAACCAATAGAGTAAAGTCAGAACAGCGGAATCCGCAATTCTAAGCCTCCTCATCA
>CAYULK010000271.1:0-3957 GCA_964445625.1 uncultured Calditrichota bacterium | reverse complement strand
GTGATCTTCGTGTGACCTTTGTGTTCTTCGTGATACTTAAATAATTTGATTGCAGTAAAAGGCTGCGATATGAATTAATCAAGTGATATAATCTGGTATAAGGAAGAAAATAGATGAATTCTGTGGTGATACGATTTATACTGTTTAGTTTAATATTCTGCAATATTTACGCGGCTGGGAATCAGCATGCAAAAGAGCTGGTCGTTCCCGGTGTAATAATCGTAAAATTTCGCGAGTCAATGGTATTGGCTAAGTCTGCAGGCTCAGGTTCGGAAAAAATTTGGCAAAAATATGCAATACAGCAATTTGAACCTGTGCCGGGAAACACTCGAAATTTAATGAAACAGGGTGGGAATGGTGCTCTGAGTTCTGTTTATTATGTATATTATAATTCACAGACCTCACCGTTTGTTGTCGCTGATGAATTAGAAAAATCTTCTAATGATATTATTTATGCCGAGCCAAAATATTTACATTTCATTTCAGAATCCCTGGTTGAGCCCCCTGATGATTCCCTGTATCCGCAACAATACTCTCTGCGCAAGATTAATGCTGCTGAAGCCTGGGATATTACCAGGGGCGAACAGGGTGAAATTGTCATCGCCATCGTCGATGGCGGTACCGAAATAAATCATCCCGATCTGAATGCAAATTTGTGGGTCAATCCGGGTGAGATCCCTGGGGATTCTATTGATAATGATGATAATGGCTTCGTAGACGATATCAACGGTTGGAATTTTCCTGTAAATAGTAACGATCCAACCGGATTGCCAACGACCCCTTTAAATGCAAATCATGGTACGCATACCGCCGGCATTGCCTCTGCAGTAACGAATAATTTGATCGGCATATCAGGGGCCAGCTGGAATGCCAAAATAATGGCCATCAATTCAGGAAGTCATGATTCAGATAACAGTATCGCATATGGTTATAGTGGAATACTGTATGCAGCGCGCAATGGCGCGGATATTATCAGCTGCAGCTGGGGGCGACCAGGAGGTCCATCGCAGTTTGAGCAGGAAGTGATAGATGAAGCTACAGCCAATGGTGCTGTGATTGTCGGTGCGGCGGGAAATAATAACAGCGATGGCAATTATTTTCCGGCACAATATAAAAATGTGTTTTCTGTAGCTGCGGTTGACTCCAACGATGTGAAAGCGTCATTTTCAAATTATGGACCCGCAATCGATGTTTCAGCGCCCGGAGTTTCGATTCTAAGTACCCTGACCGAGGAACGATATGGATCAATGAGCGGAACCTCTATGTCCTGTCCGCTGGCTGCCGGTGTTGTCGCATTGGTAAAGACAAAAAACAGCAGTTGGAGTGGTGTACAGGCTGCAGAACAGGTACGGGTCACATCCGATAATATTGATTTTCAAAATCCGGCATATTCGGATGACATGGGTGCCGGACGAATTAATGCGTTGACTGCATTAACGACTGAATTGCCATCGATCAGAATTATTGATATCCAATATATGGATGATGCCGGAGACGGGATCATAGAACCGGGCGATATAGTTAATATAGATATTCAGGTAATGAATTATTTAAAACCGGCTAATAATATAATGTTTGAACTGGTTGAAGATGATCAGTTTGTCGAAGTACTTACCGGAAATGCGCAGCTAAATCAGCTTGATACACTGCAAAGTGCATCATTGCCGACTTCACTCAAATTACAGATCCATCCCAATACACCAACCGGCCATATAGTCAGATTAAAATTAAAAATTACATCTGCGGGTTATCAGGATGCGGACTATTTCTCACTTATGGTACTACCCACTTTTGCCTCAGCCGATGTGAATAATATCGCTGTTACCGTAACAAATATCGGACGAATCGGGTTTGCCGATATAAATCTGACAGATACCGGGGTGGGCTTTTCTTATAAGGGTGGTCCGAATTTACTTTATGAAGGAGCAATAATTGCCGGCACTTCATCCGGCCGGATCTCAAATGCGGCCCGGGGTGTTAATACGGCAAGTGATCTGGACTTTGAGGTCGCGCAAGATGGTAATCTTGAGGTGCGTACACCCGGTTCAGTATCTGCTCAGGAAAGTATCGGAAAATTTGCAGATATTTATGCCTCCTCCCCATTGCCGATTCAGATCCAACAGACAACCTATGCATCTGATGATCCGGATAAAGATGATTTTGTCATTTTTAAATACCGCATAGTTAACACAGGAAATGTTCCCCTGAAGGATTTTTATTTTGGTTTGTTCTTTGATTGGGATCTTGACAGTGAAAACTATATTACTAATAAGACAGGATATGATCATTCGCGTAATCTGGGTTTTGTGTATGACACCGGTAATGGTCCGGCCACTTATGCCGGTGTCGCGGTTGTCTCTGATCAGAATGTCAATTTCCGGGCGATATTTAATGATGAAAGTTCCGCTGAAAATCCATCATGGGGCATTTATGATGGCTTTACAGATGAGGAAAAATGGTCCGCTATTAGTGAAGGTGTTACGCTTACCGAAGCCGGACCTGAAGATATCTCATTTACCATTTCTGCCGGCCCGGTAATTATTGATCCGGGTGCTGTCGTTGTAATCGGATTTGCCATGATCGCCGCAGATAACCTGCCGGACCTTAAGGTATATGCCGATTCAGCAAAAGTATTCTGGTCACATTTGCTGCCTCTGGGAATAGAGGAGGGTGAATTTGAAGACCGGAATCCATATGTGTATGCGCTCAAGCAGAATTATCCCAATCCGTTCAATCCCGTTACAAGAATAATTTTTTCGCTACCGAAGTCGGAAGAAGTTAAATTATCAATATTTAACGTGCTGGGTGAGCAGGTAGAAACATTAGTCAGTAAAAACCTGTCTGCCGGGCAGTATGAAATCCGTTGGAACGCAGCCGGTTATGCCGGCGGCGTTTATTTTTACCAATTACGTGCCGGTGACTTTATCCAAAGGCGTAAGATGTTGCTGCTGCAATAAGGTCCAGGCAAAAGGCCAAAGGTGAAAGGATTCTTTCCTGTCTCGTTATTTGGGATGAAATGACATTGATAATTGCTTATAGCCTAAGGGACTCAGGTGCTCAGGGACTTTATAATTATATCTCTTTGTCACGTGTTTTGTGAAATAAGATGTGATACTATATAAAAGAAGAGCAAAAGCCCCCGGGATGGAGGCTTTTGTTAATCATATGGCGTAGATATTATTTGATCAATAGCATGCGTTTAATATCATGAAAATCGCCGGCGACAGTTCTGTAAAAATAAACACCGCTTGGATGATTGGCGCCGCGGAAGGTAACGAAATGATATCCGGCCTCATAATATCCGTCGGCAAGTGTGGCTACTTTCCGGCCCTGCAGATTAAAGACCTCAATTGTGACCTTGCTGTCTTCAGGCAGGCCAAATCGGATATGAGTTTCCGGATTAAACGGATTTGGATAGTTTTGATTTAATTCAAATTCGAGCGGAACTTTAGACGATATTTCCTCTTGTAATTGAGAATTCGCTTCAGGTTTGAACATAATATGAAAATCAATAGATTCAACTTGGGTGTAGGCAGATGGTAATTCTTCAGTGTCTATAGCTTGCATACGATAGTACGCCGTTTTATTGTTTTGACTTGCCCAAATAACTATTTCATAGTCAATAAATTCCGTAGTACACTTGTCAACTTGAGCACCGTCCATTGGTATCTGCCAACTACCATTGTCAATCTTCCTCTCGATGCGGTAATAGTCAATATCGGGCTCCTTATTTCTCATCCAGGTTAATTTAGGGCGCCAGGTTCTGCCAAGTTTCTTGCTTTGCACCTGGAAATTCTGTGGAGAGACCGGAGGTGCGCCGGAAAAACTATCTAAAACAAGAGCATTGTAAGCATTCAACCTCCCTGAACCCTGGTCTTCTACCGGTAGACAAAGATCAACCGCAGAGTTGGTATGTTTAAGTGTCAAGTTTTAAAGTATGCGTTTTTATTGTAACAT
>CAYULK010000270.1:0-3984 GCA_964445625.1 uncultured Calditrichota bacterium | reverse complement strand
CCACATTTGTTTCTGACGTTGGTATCCCCAGTGTATCCGTAATATTCGCATTCATATTGTAAGCTTCCAGAAACAGAGTCGGGCCGAGCTTCCTGTACTCAAAAAGTCCGAACAGATCATAGTCCCCTCTCAGGTTAACAGCACCTCCGCCAATCATAGTCATTTTGTCAAGAACATCGTTGGCAAAGACATATAAACCCGGCTTAACCGTACTATAATCAATCATCAGTCGCGGAAGCACATGTAATCCGGTAAATGTTTGTTTATACGGTTTTATTTCCACTTCCGGCAATTTCGAATCATCGAAATTCAGTTCAGGAATTGAGGCCAGATAATTGTCTTCATATTGTGCGTCCGCCGGATCAACTCCCTGATGATCATTGAGTAAATATATATGATATCCAAGACTATCGTAACAAGCATATATGATTTCACCATCATGATTGATATCCGGCATGACAGCGCCACCTGGAACATTGGTCATTAATGATGTTTCTTTTGTATCAAGATCCATTTTATACAGATTATATATCCCGGTTTCTGCAGACGAATAATAGAGCGTATTTTCCGCAGGGTGATATATCGGATAGCGAATTTCATGTTTTCCTTCCAGATAAACATAGAATGAATCCGATGCAACATCATAGATTGCAATATCACGCCCGTAATCCGTCGCCGTATCCATAATAATATGCTTATCATCCCGTGACCAGCGTGGATGATATATCTGTCTGCCATCTTCAAAAACATATAGCTGGGTCATCTTACCCCGTACACTAACCTTACGCAGATATTTTGATTGCCCCAGTGAATCGAGCAGAACACCGGTTTCAGGATCAAAATAGTAAACATAGCGATCCGGGGTTTGGACATCTTCACCTAAATCAATCATCATTAGTTGATTCAGACCATTGGTTTCTGTTACAAATACCAGTTTTGAACCGTCGCTGCTCCAATCCGGATTCTTAGCACGCAGGCGAAGCGATGTAATCAGTTCTTCATCCTCTTCCAGATCGTATATCCATAAATCATTATATGTTGAACTTGGCCAGAGTGCCCCGGTTGGCTTGGAATAGGCAAGATATCTTCCGTCCGGTGACCAGGAAAGCGAGGAACTGATCCCACTGACCAGTTTCTTTTTTGTTTTCTTTTTACGGTCATACACGATAAGCGAATTTTGCGAAAAATAATCATTATTCTGATTCGATATATAGGCAATTTTAGTTCCATCAGGTGACCATACAGGATACAGATTAGAAAAACCGGTGCGCTCAATTGCCTGTCCTTTTAATTCGTTAGGGACTATACGGCTCAGTTTATTATTATATTTTTCTGTGAGATACAGTTTCCAGGAATTAAACAAACTGTCCGGATCTGTTTGAGTTGCCTCTCTGATAGCCTGATCAAATGTGATTGTACCCCATTTTGAATTATAATCCGATATTTTTTCAAGAATACTATCACCATATATTGTGCAAAGCCAATCCACATAAGCATAACCCAGATTATAAGCCGATTCGTTACCGTGACTTGTTTTGCCAAACACACCCATTTCGCCATAAGTCAGAATTTCATCATGTATAACACGATCTCGTATAATCATTTCACGGTTTGGATCACGATAATCATATTTGGCAGGAGATGCCTGATACTGTGCGGTCCCTTCGGCAAACCAGACAGGGATATTAATAGATGATATCGGATAGGAAACGATGGTATTGGGGAATCCGCGCACCACATCTTTGCGTCGTTCACGCTCATAGCCAAAAAACTGAAAAAACCCATATGGCACTGTTCGTGAAGACTTGATCATCTTCATAATTGATATCATATGTGTATATTCGTGTGTCACTACATCACGCAGCCAGTTACGTGTTCCACGCATGACATAGTCAAGATTTTCGGCCCATATTTCCACTTTATTATCAAAGAAAAAAGCGCCGCCGTTTGAATAATCGTCTGTGTCTTTTATTATAAAATGTATTTTCTCGGGCGCATCAAATTGATATAGTTGCGTTACAGGACCATGAATATCCTCCGCGATTTTCCCAACAATCCTGGCAGTCCGCTCAGTTCCCTGATGAAAATGAACGATAAAATGTTCGGTTTCAAATGTAAACCATTCCAGTTCGGGATGGGTATAAAAATACGGATCCTGTGCACGCAAGGAAGAAATAAGGAGAATCAGTATCAGTACTAAAAGAGATTTTCGCAACTGCATTTTACCATTTTATTATAGCCAAAATTTTTGTTGTTTTAGCAAAACTTTTACTCTCTGAGAATATATATTGCAAAGATGCAACGATATCTATGGCACACGGATGACGCGGATCAAGCTGATTCTCGCCCGTGAATCGGGCCAGGACGGAGTTTTTTAAAATATATTTTTTAATCCGTGCTAATCAATGTAATCTGTGGATAAAATTTCTTTAGGCAAATCGATCACTTTTAACTTTAGTCACTTGCAGTTTTCTGTGCTATGCATAGACCAGATTAATTAATAACCATAATTTTTATAATTTGAACGGATTTATCTCCCGCCGAAACTGCTTCAATTCGACAGAGATAAACACCACTATTCACGCCATTGAGATCCCAGCGAATTTCGTTATCGACCATCCCATTACCCGGTCCGGCAAAGGAGGCAACCAAATCTCCGGCAAGGTCGAATATTTTTATATCCACATTTGCCGATTCCCGCAGGTAATATCGGATATTTGAATATTTTTCAATATTTGGATTCGGATATACATATGCCTTTTTTTCCGGCATCAGGCTAGTTACTGGTAAACCGGAGGCTGTTAGCTGTTTTAGCACAAAATGATTCGCCGTTGGCCGGTAAACTGATTGATACCACCATAATTCATTTTGCTGAAAATCAGAATTAACTTCCCAGCCATAAATCATTGTCCTATCATTCAGCACAAAAAATTCCAACTGATCATCGGAATCTATATCATATGCAACCGGAGTCAGCGACATGTTACCCCCGGCAGAAAATGGGAATCCTGGCATCATTTCACCAGAAACATCATAAGCAAATATCTGGCCGAAAGAAGTGTTAAACAGAATATCTGATTTTATGTCACCATTAATATCAAGAATAAGCGCAGATCCTGTAATTGATTCATTTAACTGTAATACAGGATAAATCGGAAAATTTGATACCGGAGAACCGTTATAATTATATGCGTAAACAGCGGATTCTGTATTGACAACTATCTCATAATATCCATCATCATCAATATCACCGAACGATGGTGCCGAGACCATATTATAATTCAGCAATATCATCTGTTCATCAATTTTTATCCGGTCATAAGCGGGATAAGTAATAATTTCCCATTCACCGTCACTATCAATATCAATAATTGTTGCCGGATAATCAGGTTTACCACCATCTATATCTGTTATTTTAATAATACCGTCAGGAGAAATTGTCATCGCAGCGACCGGATGCGTGTGGTTTATCACTGAATCCTGCACACCATGGTAGGTCAACCGGTAAATTTTACCCGATTCTGTACCGATATATATATATGGATGACTAACAACGGGTGCAGCGGTAATATTATTGTCAATTGTGCGGGTAAAAATGGTATCCAGCAACCCGTCATTATTTTCATCATTTATTCGGTACCCGACAATAGTACCGGAGGCACCAGCTGCGACCAGCTGATCAGAAAGCTGGTTATTATTAGTATCACAAAGCGCGATTCGTATAAGTTCTGTATCCGGGAATTGAGCTATCATATAATTCTCTTCGTTCAGGAGCCCCTCTCCATTTGCACTAGCTGCATAGATTTTACCATGCGATGATGCCGTAAAGATACCTACCTGGTTGTTATATTCAAGCCCGGCAATAACAGGATCAATAAAGTGATCACCCTCCTCTGTTTTAGAAAGTAATAAGGGAAATCCCGATTCATAGTAATCCAGATTCAGAGAAAAAGTCATATAATCTGATTTATTTGAAGAAATATT
>CAYULK010000269.1:0-3988 GCA_964445625.1 uncultured Calditrichota bacterium | reverse complement strand
GGACTCATCCACCTTGAGGGTCACCTCAACCTCGTCGGCGGTGACCACCGAGCCCATCCCGATCATGCAGTAGGCGAAGCTCCCGATCCCCGCCTCGTGGGTCCACGCGAAGGCCTGCGCGATCTTCTCGGGGGTCGTCTGCTTTTGGAGGTAGCGGAGCAGGCGCGGCGTCGCCGACTCGACCCCGTAGTGAATCCGGTAGCACCCTGCCCGCGCCAAGGCTTCGAGCAGCTTGGGCTGATGATCCCGGAAAGGACATCGTACTGGTCGATGCAGTTAATCATGCGCTCAAAGAAGAAATGGCACGCAGTGAAAATATGTTCATATTTGGGCAGGATGTTGCAGATAATAAGGGTGGCGTCTTTACAGCAACTTCCGGGATATCAACCCAATTTGGTAATGAACGGTGTTTTAACGCCCCACTGGCTGAATCAAGCATAGTCGGTGTGGCAATCGGTATGGCTGTACGCGGACTCAAACCAGTAGTTGAAATCCAGTTCGGTGATTATATCTGGACCGCCATGATGCAAATTCGAAATGAACTGACAACAATCCGCTGGCGAAGCAATAACCACTGGTCTTGTCCGGTGATAATTCGGGTCCCGGTTGGAGGTTATATCCATGGTGGTCTTTGTCACTCGCAAAATATTGAAGCCTTTTTCAGCCACATGCCCGGTATAAAGATTGCCTATCCGTCCCGGGCGGATGATGCCAAAGGATTGTTGAAAACAGCTATCAGGGGGAACGATCCGGTACTCTTTCTTGAGCATAAAGGTTTATACCGGCAGAGTTATGCGGCAGCACCCGAACCCGGTGAAAATTATTTACTGCCCTTTGGCAAGGCTGCGATCAGACATGCCGGAACCGATGCTACAATTATCACTTATGGTGCTCTGGTCCAAAAATCGCTGGTTGCTGCAAAAAAAATGCAGGAACTTGGGTTTGATGTTGAAGTTATTGATCTGCGAACAATTGTACCCCTGGATATTGAGACGATATTGCAATCCGTTCAAAAAACAAATAAGGTTCTGGTAACTCATGAAGATAGTATTTTCCAGGGATTTGGGGCAGAAATTGCGGCTCAAATTGCTGAGAATGCATTTCAGTATCTAGATGCGCCGGTACGCAGGTTGGCCGGAAAGGATGTACCGGTCGGTTTCAGCCCGGTTTTTGAAGATACCACGTTGCCCCAAACTGATGATATTATATCCGCTATAAAAAAATTATTGGAATATTGAAGTTTAAATATATATGCTCTATTGTAGCCAAAAACTTAGTTATTTCCAACGGATCGCCTGGGAGATTAGCAAAATTTTTACTCTTTGAGAGAATATATATCGCAAAGATGCAACGATATTTATGGCACGCGGATAAAGCTGATTTTCGCGGATTTTTTATAATATCTTTTTTAATCCGTGTAAATCTGTGAAATCCGTGGATAAAAGTTTTTTAGGCACTTTTCCCGTAGGGATGAATTCGGCAAGATCACTTTTAGCTTTAGATAACACGGTTTACCGCGTTATTATTTAATAAAAATTTATGCGTTTCCAGGTACAACTTGGGAACGAGGAGAATAAACTAAAGAAGAGGTTTCTATGAAACACGATATGGTAATGCCGAAAATGGGTGAGAGTATCACAGAAGGATCGATCATTAAATGGCTTAAACAAGTTGGTGACACTATCAGCAAGGATGAGATCATCCTTGAAATCAGCACAGATAAAGTTGATTCAGAAATACCCACACCGGTTGCAGGTACATTGGTCGAAATTCTTGCCAACGAGGGAGATACTGTCGATGTTGGAAATACCATTGCCCGCATTGAAACTGAAGCCGGTGATGCGCCGGCTGTGGATAAACCCAAAGAAGTGAAGGAAGAGGCGACTGCTCCTGAACCAGCATCAGCTCCGGCAACAGTTGAGTCTGCACCCAAACCTGTCGCAGTTATAGCTGATCAAAAACCTGCACCGTCAGCCAGTGACAGCAATAAGTTCTATTCACCGGTCGTACTGAATATTGCCAGAACCGAGGGTATTTCCTCCCAGGAACTGGATCAGGTTCCCGGAAGTGGCATAAGCGGAAGGGTCACAAAAAAAGATGTTCTCAAATATCTCGAAACCCGGGGCACTACAGCGGCTGCACCGAGTATTCCGACAGCTGCAGGCAGTGATGGAATTGAAGTAATTGCCATGGATCATATTCGCAAAAAAATTGCTGAGCATATGGTACATACAGCTCATACATCACCACACGTAGGTTTATATACTGACGTTGATATGAGTAATGTCAGTACGATTCGTGACCGGAATAAAAATGAATTTCTTAGAAAAGAAGGTATCAAATTAACATACATGCCATTTATATCAGAAGCGGTGGCCCGGACATTACGCGAACTGCCTTTTGTCAATGCATCGATAGATGGTGACAATATCCTGGTGAAGCATTTTGTAAATCTGGGTATTGCAGTTGCCACTGAAAAGGGTCTGATTGTGCCGGTGATCAAAAATGCGGATATCCTGAATCTCACCGGTCTGGCCCGTGCCATCAATGACCTCGCTACCCGGACACGCGATCGCAAATTAAAACCGGATGAAGTTTCCGGTGGTACATTCTCGATCTCAAATTTTGGCGTTTATGGAACCAAGATTGGCTTTCCTTTAATTAACCAGCCCCAGGTCGCAATTCTGGGCGTAGGTGCTCTTAAAAAGCAGGCAGTTGTTATCAATGATGCGATTGCGATTCGGCCGATTATGAGTATCTCCCTGATGTTTGATCACCGCTTAATTGATGGCGCTCTTGGTGCACAGTTTCTGCAGCGCGTGGCTCAAAATTTGGAAGCATATGATCCGAATCTAACTCTGTAATATACAGTCCGTCCTATGATAGAATGCATATGTGCGTTCCCAAGTACAACTTGGGAACGAGGATAGTAAATGAAATGAAACAGCTTTTTTTACACGAAATGCACGAGCAAGCCGGTGCCGAATTTGAGACGGTTCAGGACCAGTTTATTCCTGCAGATTACGGCAACGTTGAGTATGAACTGGAATCCATCAACCGCCGGGTGGGGCTGCTTGATCGCAGCTATATCGGCAAGATTTTTGTCAAAGGACCGGATGCCCTGGATCTGCTGGATCGCATTTCGACAAATGATCTGCACTATCTTTCGGTCGGAACGATGGCAGATACTGTATTTGTCACACCAAAGGGCCGTTTAGTTGATTATTGCCGGGTGATCAATGCTAGTGACGGGTTGATCCTGATCGGTTCTTTTTTTAAATCGGATCATCTTATTGACTGGATTAACCGGTTTATTATTTTAGAGGATGTTGAGGTTTCGGACGTCAGCGATTCATATATCTGGATGACATTGCTCGGCCCGTACGCTCAGAGATTCATCCTGCATTTTGCTGAAAAGGATATTACCAGTAGTGAAGATTCCGTCTGGTTGACAATTGCCGGAGAAAATGTACCGGCTCTGCGAAATTCAAGTTTCAATGTACCGGCTTACAACCTGTGCTTTGATAAATCCAAAGCCTTTGAGATTGCGGATGAATTGAATAAAACTTTGCGTGATTTTAACGGCCGGTGGATCGGAAATACGGCTTTTCAGATCGTACGGGTTGAAAGCGGTATGCCGGACTGGGGTACCGAAATCACCCAGGATTATAATCCACACGAAGCACGGTTAACAGAGGCGGTCAGTTTCACCAAAGGATGTTATACCGGTCAGGAAGTCATTGCGCGGCTGGATACTTATGATAAAGTGCAAAAATACCTGATGATCATAGAATTGAGTGAGAAAATTACCCGCCAACCCCCGCTCGATCTGTTTATCGATGATGAAACTATTGGTCAGATGACGAGTTATGTATATGACCCGGTTTTTAAAAGAAGTGTCGGTCTGGGCTATGTAAAAAAAATGTATGCATTTGATAGTGATATTTATGTTGAAGTCGAAATCGGAGAATCACGAATTCCGGCAAAA
>CAYULK010000268.1:0-3995 GCA_964445625.1 uncultured Calditrichota bacterium | reverse complement strand
ACGCGGATTACACGGATCAAACGGATTTCCACGGATTTTTTATAATATATTTTTTTATTCGTGATAATTCGTGAAATTTGTGGATAAATGTTTTTTAAAACTTCGTGATCGGAGCCTGTCCTGAAGACCGAAAGGTCGAAGGATCCGCTTCGTGTTCTTCGTGATACTCAAATAATTTGATTGCAGCATCGTGGCGATATCGTGATTTTTCCTTTCGGTGATGCCCACTGGATTGCTGATGATCCCAAACACGCACGAGTCCCTGGCAGACAGGTAGTTGAAGCCATCAAGCGAAATGAATCAACGTCTCAGGATGACAATTCTACAAATAATAACCAAAGGTTATGCAAGATCAATTATCCACAATTTATTTGTTCACCAGGTCAATTTGTTTTATCAGCAACTAAATTTTCACGATACGGACGAATAATATCATCTATTCGCCGGATAAGTTGTTGAAATTTTTGATTTCCATTCAATAATGTGAAATGAGGATCAGTTTTTAAGTAGCGCGAGAATCGAAATCCTTTCTCAACCGCATCATTCAGGAATTGCAAGGCTTGGCTGGTTTCTCCTGAGCTAATTGAGACCGCAGCCATATCGTAGTCAATTCCCCACCATTCGCTACCCTGAACTTTTGCAGCATGATTCTGTTGTCGGCTGAGTTCGAAGAGAATTTTATAATCATCTTCACCCATTTGTTTAAAAATCGTGCCCACACTGGTGGATATATTTATTCCAGTGAAGGGATGCCAGGTCTGTGGATTTATATCCATAGCCTTGAGATAATATCTGGCTGCCTCGGATAAATTTTCCTTTTTAAAATTGATGTCCCCGCTTTGGATTAAATAAGATGGATCCTGTATCTCTTTGGCAATGGCATTGGTTACAGAATCGGAATTAAGACTCATTATCTGCATCATCATTAGTAAAATTCCGGAATTGGGCTGATAATCCGGTTGAAGATCATACGCGTGTTGCAGCCATTTTTTTGCGTCAGAATCTGCACGCAAAATCAAATAAATAAAACCGATCCCGGTACTGATTGCCGGATTTGTTGGATTAAGACGATATGACTTTTGGAGATTTTGCATTGCTTTTTGCAAATCTCCGGTTTGCAGGTATGCCCAGCCAAGATTGGCCATCGCCGGTGCATGACTATGATTAATTTCAAGTGCTCTTTCATTGGCCCGGATTGATTTTTTAAACCAGCTGCGGGTATAATAAATCAACCCTCTGGCTTTATATGCCTCAGCCAGTTGACCGTCATGCCTTAACGCCTGATTGCTGCGGGCTAAAGCAGAATCCAGCCAAACACTCTCTGCACCATATCGCAGAACTTTTTGCGCATAGGCATCAGCCAGGCCGGCTGCGGCTTTTGCGCAAGTACTATCCAGATTAAGTGCCTTTTTATATAACCTTACAGAATTTTCATTATCCGGATTTGTATAGCGATAATAAAAACCTCTCGCCTTTAAATAATAGTTATATGCCATGGTACCAGCTGTTAGTCCGGATCTGCTTAATGGTTCATCAGTTGGGGACGATTCAGGTATTAATACAGCTGTTATCTCTCTTATTGCCTCGTTTTGCATATATAAGATATCCCCGGACCCGCCGGAGAATTGTCCGGCCCAAAGGATAACATTCTGATCGGTATTTATCAGCTGCAAATTTATTACTATGGTATCCTGATTACTTTGAAAAGAACCGGTTATAAAAAAAGTTCCGCCAATTTCATCACGAATTTTGGAGATATCTGTATCTTTGTTTTTATAGGCCAGACTAAATTCCCAGGGACGAACACTTAATTGAGGACTTGAGGCAAGTTTTAATATTAAATCCTCCGTAAATCCATCACTAATTGATAAATTCTGATCTTCAGGACTCTGACTCTGTAAGGGCAACACAGTTATAATCTGGTCATCTGGTTCGCGTAGCTGAGTACTTTGCCAAAAATAGATTATAAATATCAGCAAGATAAGCACCACACCTGATAGTACATAAAGCATACGTTTATTGAGTATAGAGGCGGACACACTCTCTTTAGGCACCTGAATTGAATCTCTTCCCGAAGTGAGAAGTTTTTTTAAATCTGTGCCGGCATCCATTGCCAGCTGATATCTGTTTCTCACCTTTTTGGCAAGCAGTTTTCTGATCAGCGAATCAAATTCCACCGGAATATCCTTACGTATTTCCAGCACATTAGTCGGATCATCGTTCAGTATACTATATGTAATTGTTTGCGTATATTCACCACCAAAAGGACGTTGCCCTGTAAGCATCTCATATATCACCACACCCATTGACCAGATATCGGTTCTGTTATCAACCGGTTCACCAAGGATTTGTTCGGGAGACATATATGAAACGGTTCCTGACAGATCCTGCAGACTCGTTTCTCCTCCAATTCCGGAAAGTTTCGCGATGCCAAAATCCAGAAGTTTAACCACACCATCTTCTGTGATAAATATATTTGCCGGTTTTATGTCCCTGTGAATGATATTTTTTGTATGGGCACCGGTAAGTGCATCAGATAATTGAATTCCAATTTCTATAATTCTCTTTACATCAAGCGCACCTTTTTCCAGCATTTGGCGCAAGGATTCGCCGGAATAAAATGGCATAACGATATAAAACTTACCGTCAGTTGTTTGGTTAAATTCATAAATCGAACATATATTAAGGTGATCCAGTGCTGATGCAGATTGTGCTTCTCTGACAAACCTTTCCTTTGCTTTTTTATCCAGTATCAATTCCGGAGCAAGAAATTTTATAGCAACAAGACGTCGTAATCGTGTGTCCTCCGCCTTGTAGACAACACCCATATTACCGCCGTCAAGTTTGCGCAGGATTTTATATTGTGCTATTGTAATTCCGGTTAAATCAGCCATTCGTCTAAACTATTCTTATAATAATCTTAAACCTGACACATTATGATATCAGGGATTTATCTCTTTAAATAAGAAAGGATATCTTATTATATGGAAATGTAAAAAACCTAGCCTCCGGTACTCACCAGAGGCTTGTAAAGTAATATTTTTCACAGAAATTCAGTGTAGTATTTTGTCGCGGATATGTACAATTTCAGATGAATCTAATGTCGCTTCAATCATAGCGCGGATCAGCTAAAACTGGCTTTTGCTTCATCTACCGTATCATACACTTTAAAAATTTTAATTAATTGTGTGATAACAAAAAGGCTATGTGCTTTATCTGTCAGTCTGGCCAGGCAGAGTTCGCTATTAAGGCTTTTTACCGTAGTATAGCTACGCATAATTGCGCCGACACCCATACTGTTGAGCCAGCTGACACCGCCCATATCCAATACAATATATTTTGCACCTTCGCCAAGAAGACTTTTCACTTCGTCATTAAGCTCATCCGTGTCGGGAGGACCCATAAGTTTACCCTTCAATGCCAAAATCCCAACATCACCATCAATTTTATCTTTAAATTTCATTATTCAACCCCTCCTGTTGCCAATTTGATCTCATAATATCTGAATATAATTTATTTTCTATAAACCTTCAATTTTTCTTTACCTAGATTAAAGATGTGAAGATAGGGTTATGAAGCACAATGTGTCTATATTGAAAGACTTATTTGAAGCCCATACCGGCGACCACATTATAATACTTAACAGATATATCATCACTGGTTCTGACTTGCCAGTTTTGATCTTCCTCCAGGGCCATTTTCCATTGATACAGGTTTGAGAGTGTGGGATTGACTTTATCCATCAGATCAGCAAACATCTCTTTTTCATATTTTTCTGCATCTTCACGGCTATCCCATATTGTAATTGAAATTGCCTCATCCGGAGTTTCATCGCTTCCTGTCAGGTACACATAGCGACACCCATCCACTTTCTTAAGGACTGGAATAATTTCTTTGCTATAAATGTCCTGAAAATCATCAAATTTTCCCGGTTGAATATTCAAAGACAATATACGTATATACATAGCCTCATGACCTGAGATCTCATTACTCGC
>CAYULK010000267.1:0-3998 GCA_964445625.1 uncultured Calditrichota bacterium | reverse complement strand
CCCCTCTTTGCTTGCAGAGAGGGGGTTGGGGGGTGAGTCAGAAAAATATCCAAACTTCGCAGAAGTGAAAAATATTACAACCGAATAAATTTAATACAAACGTTGTTAAATGGTTATGAATGGATTAAATTCTACAAACATTTTCGAAATTCAGGAAGGATAATCAGTGGCAATTGAAGCCAAAACATTTCAGGAAACCTACGATATAATGTATAAAAAACTCAATAGGGTGGTTCCTGAAATTGAGCTGAAATATAAAGCCGAACTGGCTTATGAAATAAATAAGATCAAGAAGGAAAAAGATGCGGTCATTCTCGGTCATAATTACATGGAACCTGCACTCTATGTATCTGTGCCCGATATCGTGGGTGATTCGCTGGAGCTGGCCCGCGCCGCAGCAGATACTAATGCCGAAATAATTGTTTTCTGTGGTGTGCGTTTTATGGCTGAAACTGCAAAAATTCTCAGTCCGGATAAAATGATTCTGATTCCGGCAAAAAAGGCCGGCTGCTCACTGGCTGAAAGCATCACGGCCGAAGATGTTCGTCAACTTCGCCAAAAATATCCCGGAGTTCCGGTCGTGACCTACGTAAATACTTATGCGGATGTCAAAGCAGAAACTGATATCTGCTGTACCTCGGGTAATGCAGCAAAAATAGTAAATGCACTCGAATCTGATAAAATTATTTTCTTACCAGATGAATATCTGGCAAAAAATGTAGCACGTGAAACCGGTAAGAAAATTATTTTTCCATCAAAAAAACCTGTCTCAGAATCAATGGCTACCGATTCGCTGCTGGATTATGAATTGATCGGCTGGCATGGTAAATGTGAAGTTCATGAACAATTTACAGTAAAAGATATTGAAAATGTGCGTAAACAATTTCCGGATGTTCTGGTTTTGTCACATCCTGAGTGCAGTCCGGAAGTAGTCGCGGCCTCTGATTATTCAGGCAGCACTTCTAAAATGATTGACTATGTTAAGAATGCCAAAGCTGAAAGATATCTGCTGCTCACGGAATGCAGTATGGGTGATAATATTATTGCCGAAAACCCGGATAAGGAAATGGTGCGAATGTGCAGCATCCGTTGTCCGCATATGAATGAAATTACATTAGAAGATACGCTGAAAGCGCTGCAAATGGATCGGTACCAGGTGGAAGTACCTGAAGATTTGATGCAACGGGCCAAGGTATCTATTGACCGAATGCTCGAATATGTTTGAAAAAATGATGAATATATATGGCATAATTATTTTAACTACCCTGATTTTTAGTTATCTGCTTGATCTAATCACCAATTTACTGAACTTAAAATACCTGAAACCGGATCTGCCGGAAGAATTTGCAGGTATCTACGATGCGGAAACATATAGAAAGTCTCAGGAATATACACGGGTGAGCACGCGGTTCGGATTTCTCACCTCCACATTCAGCATACTTCTCACACTTACATTCTGGTTTGCCGGAGGATTCAATTATCTTGATAATATTGTTTCTTCCTGGGAATTTCACCCGATATTTACCGGGCTGGTATATATCGGCATACTGATTTTTGCACGGTCAATATTGTCTTTACCATTTAGCGTTTATGATACTTTTGTTATCGAAGAAAAATTTGGTTTTAATAAAACAACAGTACTGACTTTTTTCACAGATATGCTGAAGGGATTATTACTGTCCGTAATCCTTGGCGGACCACTGCTCGCAGGTTTATTATTCTTTTTTGATTATGCCGGTGCCCAGGCATGGATATACTGCTGGGCAGCCACCACAATATTCAGCCTGATAATACAGTTTATTGCTCCCACCTGGATCATGCCCTTATTTAATAAGTTTACGCCACTTGAAGATGGTGATCTAAAAACTGAGATTACAAAGTATGCCGATTCTGTTAAATTCCAGCTAAAAGGATTGTTCGTAATTGACGGGTCGCGAAGGTCAAGTAAGTCAAACGCATTTTTCACCGGATTTGGTAAGAATAAAAGAATCGCACTTTTTGACACACTAATAGAGAAACATACCACTCCGGAGCTTGTCGCTGTTCTGGCACATGAAATTGGACATTATAAGAAAAAGCACATTCTCAAAAGTATGGTTATCAGTATCCTGCATATGGGACTTGTTTTCTACCTGTTATCTTTATTTCTTGGTAACAAGGGATTATTTGACGCTTTTTATATGGAGAACATGTCTGTTTATGCCGGTTTGATATTTTTTGGCATGTTGTATGCGCCAATCGAAATGATCCTATCAATTTTTATGCAGGTGTTCTCACGCAAGAACGAATATGAGGCGGATAAATATGCCTCCGATACGACCGGTAAACCTGCCGATATGATTGACGCTTTGAAAAAACTATCTGTAAATAATCTGTCAAATTTAACTCCCCACCCGCTGTATGTCTTTTTAAATTATTCACATCCACCGGTACTGCAAAGAATCCGCGTACTTGACCATGAAGTTCACTAAATAATCATATTTCCAAATATGAAAACACTTTTCCGGATTTAGGAATTTTAAGCAAATATATGAAATCAGAGAGACAATTGTTTTGGTTTATAACCAATTGATTTTATTTAAATTATACAATTTGATACTTTTCAAAAACATTTTGGCATGATAATTGTCTCTGTATAAGACAATTATGGATTAAAGCAAACCACGGATGGTTCATTTATAGTATTTGTGGAAAAGCCAGGTTGTACTACCTGGCTTTTTTAATTGATTATTCACTCAAATATGGCATTTGCAATAATTAAAATTCATCGTATATTATACTCAGTATTTGCAGGCAGCAGCGATTATTTTATATGAAATTTGATGAATTTGGCTTACCACAAAATCAACTGCATGGAAATTCCATTTTTTTCCTCCCTATTAAGGAGATCACCAGATGAAAACGATGCAAGCACTGGTTAAAAAACATGATAAACCCGGTCTATGGCAGGATGAAATGCCGGTTCCGGAACCGGGAATTAATGATGTGCGGGTAAAAATCCAGAAGACATCTATCTGCGGTACAGACGTCCATATATATAACTGGGATTCCTGGGCACAAAAAACGATTAAAACACCAATGATTATCGGACATGAATGGGTCGGGACCGTTGAATCGTTCGGCAGCAATGTGCATGACCTTTTTGCGGGAGAAGTGGTCAGTGGCGAAGGGCATCTGGTATGTGGTCATTGCCGAAATTGTCTGGCCGGAAGAAGACATCTATGCATGAATACGAGAGGTGTCGGTGTGAATCGTGATGGTGCGTTCGCTGAGTATTTTTGTATTCCTGCCGGCAATATCTGGGTTTGTGATCCCGGTATCCCGGCAGAAATATTATCATGTTTTGATCCGCTGGGAAATGCGGTTCATACCGCTTTATCATTTGATATGCTTGGTGAAGATGTGCTTATTACAGGCGCCGGACCAATCGGGATTATGGCCGTCGGGGTAGCCAGGCAGGCCGGGGCTCGTTATGTTGTGATTACTGATGTGAATCCATATCGTCTGGATCTGGCAAAAAAAATGGGTGCAACAAGGGCAGTTGATGTACGCCGTGAACAATTGGTCGATGTCATTCATGAATTGGGCATGACTGAAGGATTTGATGTCGGATTGGAAATGTCCGGCAGTCAGGCTGCACTGAATGATATGTTGAGCAATATGTGTCACGGTGGTAAAGTTGCCCTGTTGGGAATTCTTGAACCGGATACGGTAGTCGATTGGGAGAAGGTTATATTTAACGGTCTCACACTAAAGGGAATATATGGAAGACAGATTTTTGAGACCTGGTATAAAATGACAGCCATGGTTCAATCCGGCCTGGATATCAGTCCGGTGATAACACATCGCTTACATTATTCAGAATTCGAAACGGGTTTTGAACAGATGCGCAGTGGCAACTCTGGCAAAATTGTATTGGACTGGACGAGCAAATCATAACAGCAAAGTTTTACTCTTTGAGAATATATATCGCAAAGATGCAACGATATTTATGGCAC
>CAYULK010000266.1:0-4076 GCA_964445625.1 uncultured Calditrichota bacterium | reverse complement strand
TATATTTTTAGTGGCCTTTCGTGTATTTGGTGGGCTGAACTATTACTATATTTTTTAATTCGTTATAATTCGTGGATAAATGTTTTTTTAACTTCGTGTTCTTCGTGATACTTAAATAATTTGATTGCAGCATTGCTGCGCTATGAATAATTCAGGTCAATTTATTTTTTATCTAACACAGATTTATTTAGTTCTTCAAATTCTGCAGTTCGGATTTAAATAATTTTCGCATTGCCGATGATTTCAAATCATCATTTTCCGGTAAAATTGGACTCTGCTCGAGCGGATCACCGGTCATATCATAAAGCCGGCCATCCTCATATAATTTCCAGCGATGATTACGGATCCAGGACCGGCCATCAATCTGGTTATAAACCCATTCCCGTGGATTGCTTTTAATATCCCGGATTTGTGCCGCAAAACTTTGACCGTCAATAATTCGATCGGCCGGAAGATTCACTCCGGCTAACTCAGCAATAGTAGGCATAAAATCACTAAAATCAATCAGATCACTGCATATTTTTCCGGATGGGGTCTGCCCGGGCCAGTTGGCAATAAACGGTACATGGGTACCCGCATCTGTTAGCTGGGTTTTTCCGCCCGGTATATCCTGATCGCCCATTTTCGAAATGACCGGAGTCCTGATGTATTCGCCGCCTTCGATTGATGTGATGAATTGTCCGGGTGTACCATTATCCGTCGTAAATAAAATAAGTGTATTTTTTCGCAAGCCAAGACTGTCGAGTGTGGCCACCAGCCTTCCGACATTATTATCCATATAGGCAATTAATTCCTGGTAAGTCTGATAATGTCCGGTGGGGCCCGGCGGTGGTGGCGGCTGAAAATCGTCACTGATATCATGGGCCAGGGCCATGGGATAATAGGCAAAAAACGGGGCATTTTGATTTTTTGTTATAAAATCAATCAGAAATTCCACATATACATCCGGGCCATAGCGTTGTTCGACAATCTCCAGCCGCGAACCGTTCTGCCAGATATACGGTGCATGATAGCGGGCACCCTCGTGCCAGCCAAAAACACAAGACTGATCAAAACCCATTTTTCGTACATGCAGCGGGTCATCACCCAGTAACGCCATTTGCCATTTACCGGCCAGGGCAACTTTGTATCCGGCAGATTCAAGAATATGCCCGAATGTGATTTCATCCGCCGGAATATGGCCCCATTGTTCGGTGGTTCGGAATAAATATCGGCCGGTCATTATGGTCACCCGGGAGGGAGAACATTTCGGCGCACTGTAACAATGGGTAAAGCGCAGTCCGGTTTTAGCCAGCTGGTCTATATTCGGAGTCTGATATGAAGTACCACCGGTATATCCGGGAACCTCATATCCCATATCATCAGCCATGATTAATACTATATTTGGTCGCTCCGCATTCTGGCTAAAGACAGGCATATGCAAAATCATCATTAATATTGCTGAGAGAATGGTATAAATTTTTCTCATTATCACCTCAATTATTCTGATTCGTGATATTTACTTTAGTGTATGGCAACTGGAATATTTCATATTTGCCAATGATTTTCACAGATTAAACACTGATCCTCAAGGGTCATGTCATTGGTGACATGTCGCATCGTCATGCTGAACTCGTTTCAGCATCTCCGGCTATCAATATAGATTCCGAAACAAGTTCGGAATGACCCACACGACAACATATAGTTGCGTTGATACTAACATCTTAATAATTGAAAATATTAAATTATTTCTAATCTGTGTAAATCCGTGGTTAATTTTAAGGTGCGCTGGTTTTCACATTATCAATCCAGAACACACTTAGTGGAACTTTTTCACCCGCCGCGGCCAGATTTTCGGTATCCATTCCCGGGCCGTTTGGTTGCCCTTTGATCAGAAACTGCCGGACATCAGAGCGCCAGCTGCCGGTACGGAACACCATGCGTTCCAATGTGGCTGTATCTATATCTAATTCGATATTTTCCCTGACTTTTTCACCATTCAGCCACAGTTTATAACGGCCTCTGTCGCAATCAAAGGACAATTTAATATGATTCCATTGATTCATTTCAAACGGAACCGGCCATGGCTCCGTCCCACCCAAATCCAGATTGATTCCTTCCAGCCGGGCATCAAAGCGGAGTCGCAGCGCCCGCTGATCTTTTTGATTATGCAGTTCAAATTCCAGGATGTCTTTGCCTTGCTTTTTTACGAAAACTCTGAATGCTACGGTGGCCTTTCCGGATGGCGGAAAATGTCGTTCAACGCAGGCGTAATCATAGGGTTCTTCATCTGTCAGTTGCAGAACCTGGTTTTTTCTACCTGGTTCGGTTACGATTTCGACCGGGGCCCATTGCGGTACATAAAGATTCCAAAATCCGAGATCTGCCTCTGAATCCAGATCCTCAAAGTCCTGATTGACATGGTCATTGACAACGCCGCTTATCGGCAGATGCGTGCGGCTGATCCACATATCTTCCTTATTCACGCTGTAAACATTCCACATATGATTACCGGGCGGATTGCCGTTACCCGTAAAAATTCCCCGTACATATTGCGGACCCTGGTTCTTGGCCCAGCCATAGTAACGCATGGGCGGCACTTCCCCATGCAGGCATAACAGATTGTCAAATTCATGACCGTCTTCGCTGGTCATGACCGCCAGCGGCCAGCGGTTGCGCCGGGTGGCCGAATGGTTATAAATCAGTGCATATTTTCCGTCTTCAGTCCTCTGACCCCAGGTTTTTGCACCGCAGGTCATAAGGGATTTATTGAGCACAAAGTCTGTCCATGTCCGGCCGTCGTCTGCACTGAGCGCGGTCAGCTGATGTTTCCAGATGCCGACGATCACCTTATCCGGCCGGCGAAAATAATTAAACGCCTTTGGCTCGTATTCCCCGGTTTTGATGGTATAAAACCCATCTTTAGCCCGGTCTTCTTCCCACCATTGCAGGGTGACAAGTTTATTCGCCAGCAGTTCCTCACAGGCTTTTACGAAACCCGCATCCGGACTTTTTGTATAAAATGCAAAACGCGTATTGCTTTCATTCCAGCCGGCGTGCCTGTTATAGCGGATAAAATATATCGGGCCGAATGTGCCATCTTTATAAATTTCCCGGACAACCCGGCCTAGTCCTTGTCCTTTGTTGGGACCGATGCGCGAAGTCGGGCAGTAACTGTAAAAGGCCAGTGTGAGCAAACGATCATCAGAAGTAATGTAAAATCCCATACGCTGGTGCATCACGGCAATAGTTCCCTCGGGAAGAACATATGTATTTCCTCTCTCGGTATCTTCGTACTTGATTTCCGGCAACGCATATTCCGGGAAAATAATCACAGGGCTGGACCAATCCCGGCCATTAAGGGAAGTCATTAACAGGGTTCTGGCCGGTGTTAAATGCTCGGTATATTGATTACTCAGATATTGAAACCAGAACTGATCGTTCCAGTAGCATAAATAGGGTTGATGATTATACGTCCAGCCGGTACGGCTCCCGATTTCCGGTGGATGTTCACGGTTAGCACGAAATGTCTGATAGCGGTGCACACCGACAACATGGCGCAATCCACCATGATGATAATTCGGATCTGTTTGCTGCCCACCGATATATTTTATCGGCTCCGTGGCTGATTTCTCTATTGAAGGGGGCATTTTTTGTGCGTGCAGTGGAAAAGACAATATAAGCAAACAAATAAACAGTTTTGAATAAACGGTTCCTTTTTCAGCAAAACGAAATGACATGTTTGTCTCCTTGTGTTTATTCCGATTTTATAGCATGTTCTTCCAAATCGTCACGTGACAGGGTGGGATAATAAATAACTGGATTTTAAAAATAATCATAATGTGCAAAAAAACATCAGGTTTGTTGATAAGTCATATCCTGTACTGAACCAGGTCGTACTGGAAAAGCGAAGCTTTAAAATCACCGACTGGTAGAAATAGTAAGACGAATAATTATTCTTACTGCCATTAAAAGGGGTCGCAAGCGACTCCTTTTTTTGTGTAGGCATCCACTACATTGCGTTAATTGGATTTATTATCTTAATAAAGGGTGTTGAAACAAAATAACATAACTTTATAAAATAAATAGACTTAGCC
>CAYULK010000265.1:0-4096 GCA_964445625.1 uncultured Calditrichota bacterium | reverse complement strand
ATTCAGATTCCATTTGTATTCTGCCGGAATTTCATCACGGCTCTCATACACTTGTTGGGCAAGACCCAGATTAATTAGTAAAACAAATAATAATAAAAATGATAAAACCAGAGATCCTTTCATAATGTCCCTCAAAAATATGTGAATTTGTAGTGAATTTGTTCTTTCACCCGGATTAATCCCGGGTGGAGTTAATACAAATTAATGAAAAATGCAATTTTCTTTAATAATGTCATTCTGAATTTATTTCAGAATCTATCTGTGCAGACCCTGCACTAAATTCAGGGTGAAAATCCCGAGTATCGGGGGTGACAATATGTTGGAGATTTTATTACACTTTTCAGAAGTCGCGCAATATAAAAATGAATATAATAAATTTACGGCAGAAATTAATCCGTTTACGTAAAAAAACTGGAAGGTTCGGTGTAGGTTGATATTAATATCAACCTACAAGCGGAAATAATATACCCAATTCCTCCGTTTAATTCCATCAGCTCCACGCATCAGCACAATATCATCAAAAACCTGATTATCAGAAGGGAAACTATGCTTTATAAAAGATTTGTATATATGAATCTGGTCATAATGTTATTTATTTTTAACGCCGCCACAGGACAAAAAAAGGTGTTTTTTGAGCACCTCTCTGTTCCGGATGGCCTGTCGAGCAATAGTATCCGTGGCATTTGTCAGGATCAATACGGATATTTGTGGCTAGCCACATCCGATGGATTGAACCGGTACGACGGATACAAATTTGAAGTATTTAAAAATGATCCTGCGGATTCTATGAGTCTGCCTGCCAGTTCCATAAGCACCGTTTATAGGGATCATGAGGGTAATATTTGGGTAGGAACACCGGCCGGATTAACAAAAAGAGATCCGATAAGCGGAAAGTTTATCAGCTATTTGCCTGATCCGGAATCAGGACTTAGTAACGATCAATGGGTGATCAGTATCTTTGAGGATAGTAAAGACAGATTATGGATCGGAATGCGCTTTTATGGGGCGCGTATGTTTGACCGAAAAACCGGCAAGTTTTCAGATTTAAAAATCGCAAATGGTGATAGTACTACTGCCTTCGGTGGACCGGTACATAGTTTTCTCGAAACCGCAACCGGCGATATATTCGTTGGTACATTCCGGGACGGATTATTACGATACAATGAGCAAAGAGGTGCCTTGGACCGAGTAGATCCCGGCGAAAGATTCCGGTCTATTATTAAAAGCCATTTTATCTGGAATATTCACGAAGACAAAACCGGGCAGCTATGGCTGACAACAATGCAGCCGGCTGTATTTAAATACGATCCGCAACATAATGTTATGCAAAAAATTGATTTAGCTTCGACCGGGACAAAAGCGAGCAAATTTACCACGATAAATGAAGATTCTGAAGGAAACCTGTGGTTTGGCAGTGATGCCGGGATTTTTCGCTATCATTTGAGATCCGGTTCAGTGGACCGGTTCCGCAAAGATAATAGCGACCCGCATAGCTTAAACCACCAGGATATCTGGTGCTCGTATGAAGATGATTTCGGAGTCATCTGGTTTGGCACCGGGGGCGGCGGATTAAACAAATATGATCCCCGTAAAATCCCGTTTACAAGTTATATCGAATTTGCTCCGGAACAAGAAATTGCCAACACAAATGCTGTTTATTCCATTGCACCTGTGCATAATAAGCCTGATGCCTACTGGCTGGGAACCGGAAAAGGACTGCTGCAGTTTGACCGCAGACAGAACAAGGTTGCTCAATTACCACTTCCCGGTACAGCAAGTAATAATATTATCCGGGCTCTGGATATTGATGAAAAGGGTATATTATGGATTGCAACCGACAGAGAAGGATTGCTTAAATATGACATTAAGAATAATTCTTTTTCGTCTATAAAGGCAGATTATTATACTTTTAAGGGATTACGGCATAACAGGGTGTATACACTCGAGCGGGATGACTATGGAAATATGTGGGTTGGTACGCAAAACGGCCTTAGCCGGCTCAATCCACAGAATGGGAATATCACACATGTACCGGGTGTAGAACCACGTAATTACTCCCCGGTAATCCATTCGATCATAGACTCTGTCTCATATCATAACCGGGTGTTGGCTGAGATAAATGAAGTAGGAGACTATGGTGATATCACCCGTGAATTTGAGGTCGGGGAGCAGACTTCGGTATTTATTCATTCACTGGGTGAAGGTTTGGTCGGGTGGAATATGGTGGATTACGGTTGGCTCGAAAATGCTGCCGGTGACACGCTCTATGGCATGACCGATATTTACCAGACTTTTCATCACAGCGGAGGCACAAAAAACAGAGTTCAGGTAAAATTGTTGAACTTAAAGCCGGGAAAATATGTGCTGCGGTATTCTGCAGATGACAGTCATGCCTGGGGTGCCTGGAATGATGCGGCACCCTCCGATTCAACGGCCTGGGGAATTCAGGTATATCAAATCAGTGAGACGGCCAGAGTAAAATATGATCAGTTAATCGCAAAGGAGTTGGCCAGACCATATATAAATGGTTTGCAGATATACTCACTTTGTTACAGTCGCAGGGGATATTTATGGGTCGGTACGGATTTTGGCCTGAGCCGGTACGATCCCAAAAGCCGACAGATAATAAACTATGTTCATAATGCATCTGATCCCAATTCACTCAGTAATGACCATATTCAATCTGTTTTTGAAGATCGTGAGGGTATTCTCTGGATCGCAACAGTCAGTGGTCTGAATAAATTCGATCCAAACACAGAGAAATTTACCGTGTATCACGAAAAAGACGGCTTACCTTCCGGACAGCTGCGGGCTATTGTGGAGGATCAGGAGGGAAATTTGTGGATCAGCGGATTAAACGGTATCACAAAATTTGAGAAAAACCGGCTGGATGATGGGCCACGCTTCATTAATTATGATGTTCAGGATGGTCTTCAGGGATATGAGTTTTTCTGGCGCTCAGTTTGGCAAACAAAGAAGAGGGAAATGATTTTTGGTGGCCGGAATGGCTTCACTGCATTTTTCCCGGGAATGATAAACCATATTCCGCCCAGGATAGTCATCTCCAATTTCACGATATCCAATCAATCCATTTATCCCGGTGATGATGACTCACCGCTCGAGAATCCCCTGATGGAAACTAATGAGGTATATTTAAGTTATGATCAAAATGATCTTTCATTTGAATTTGCTGCCTTGCACTTTGGCCGTCCGTTAAAAAATCAAATTCATTACCGGCTGGATGGCTTTCAGAATGAATGGATAAACGAGCCGCGGCGATTTACTTCTTTTACCAATCTTGATCCCGGTATGTATATGTTTCGCCTTAAGGGCATGAGCGGTGACGGTATTCAGAGTGCGAATGAACATGTTTTGAAAATCACAATAAATCCGCCCTGGTGGCGTACTACATTGGCTTATATCATGTACGGTCTGGTATTGCTGGCCGGTATATTCGCTGTTGACCGCATCCAGCGTTACAGGCTGACGACCCGTGAACGTAACCGTGCACAATTGCACGAGGCAGAATTACGGGCTCAGGTTGCGGAAGCAGAAAATGATCGCAAGACATATGAGCTGGAAGAAGCACGACGTCTGCAATTATCACTTTTACCGGAAAAATTGCCCGAGCTACCCAATCTTGAAATTGCCGTGTATATGAAAACGGCAACCGAAGTGGGTGGCGATTATTATGATTTTAATATATCAGCCGATGGCACATTGAATATTGCGCTGGGCGATGCCACAGGACATGGTATGCAGGCCGGAACGATTGTTACCCTGATGAAAGGTTTATTCAGTGCCGATTCCGGGCGTATGGATATTCCGGCCTTTTTTCAACAGAGCAGTGAAACAATCAAAGATTTACGTTTTGGCCGTATGATGATGGCCTTTACCATGATTAAAATTAAAGATAAGAATATGCTTTTCTCAACAGCCGGAATGCCGCCGGCTTATATTTATCGCCCGGCAAAGCTGAAAGTCGAGGAATTATGTCTGGAGGGTATGCCATTAGGGGCCATGAAGGAATTTGATTATCAGGTAATTAATGATACCCTGGCGCAGGGAGACACGATATTACTGTTATCAGATGGCC
>CAYULK010000264.1:0-4130 GCA_964445625.1 uncultured Calditrichota bacterium | reverse complement strand
GGTTCCGCGAGAATCAGCTTTATCTGTGTAATCCGCGTGCCATAAATATCTCTCGCAGATTCACAAAATGCAGAGTTTATAATGAAGAATCAGGAACTACAAGCAGGCAATTGGCGATTGGCAGCAAGCTATGGCCTATTGCATATCGCATATCGCCTATTGTTCATGAGTTCCTAATTCCCAATTTTAAAATATTTCAATATACGAAATCCTGATTTCCCGGGATATCTCAGAAAATTTATCGGTATTTTTCAAAATGTTTTTTAAAATAAAGTCCATTCTCAGTTTGCCGGCAAACACCCATTTTATACCGGCATTTAAATATCCTTTTCCTGAACCCGCAGACCGGGCATTGTTATCATTAATAGCAAAATCATACTCTGCTACCAGAGCAAGCTCAGGGTTCAGGCTTTTGTCGATTCCGGCGAAAAAATTCAGATCCTTATCGCCATCACCATTTTCAAAGCTGTAATTTATACCACCATGCAGACCCATCATTCCCAAAAATTCATAATTTTTGCTGACAGCTGCAAAAACACCCAGCGATTTATTCTGATACCTTTTCAGGCTGTCAATATATGCCCCAAATCCCTGAGAATTATAACCTATTGTGATTGCCGGAACGGTATAATCTTCCTCAATTAACCGGTAACGGACATGTGCACCAACCTGAGGATTACCATTTACAGGCCCCATGCCAATAACATTTGTTCCCCCATAGGACAACCCGATCATAAAACGGTCAGTAAGACCGACATCAACTCCGCCGAGTATCCCCCCATCGGCATAGGCTCTTAAGTGAGCATTAAAACTGCCACGCAGCAACGTGCCGGCCGTAGGAAAATCAACTAAAACAATCGGTTCAACAATCGCCGCTTCCTGTGCAAGTACAGCTATCGGAAATATCAGGAAAAATAATATCTTTTTCATTTATTCCTAAGCTTATGTTTTTTTTAATATAAGGTACCCTACACCTTGGTTAAAATCAAGGTATAAATGGTAATCGGTGGGAACAAATATGGATTATCGTCATAAATATATAATGGAATAAATATTATGTTATCTAACGTTAAATACAATGTACTTGAAAACAATGCATATGGTAATTAAATTGGCAATTAATACGGAATTTCGAATATTTTGCTATTGTAAAGACAGAACAGGAAAACAATCATGAGGAATAATTTTACAAGTCGCGTTCAAAAGGTAATCCGTTATTCAAAAGAAGAGGCGATGCGTCTTGGACACGACTATATTGGTACTGAACATCTTCTGTTGGGTGTATTAAAAGAAGGTGAAGGTATTGCCATAAAAATTTTACAAAACCTTAATTGTGAGCTGGTCAAACTCAAAAAAGCTATAGAAGATTCAACTGCACCTTCCGGCGGTACAATGACAATTGGTAATCTGCCCCTGTCAAAACGTGCCGAGAAGGCGTTAAAAATGACATATATCGAAGCCAAGAATTTTAAAAATGATGTTATCGGTACTGAGCACTTGCTGTTGTCAATTTTGAAGGAAAAAGATAGTCTTGCAGCTCAAATCCTTTTAACATTTAATGTTGACTATACAAATTGCTATAATGAGCTTGAAAATATTCTGGCCGGAAAACCAACCATTCCACGACCCAAACAATCGGCAAAAAAGACTAAAACACCGGCGCTGGATCATTTTGGTCGTGATCTGACCCAATTAGCAACAGAAGGCAAGCTGGATCCGATTATCGGGCGTGATAATGAAATTCAACGCGTCGCACAGATTCTCAGCCGGCGCAAGAAAAATAATCCGGTATTGATTGGGGAACCGGGTGTTGGTAAAACGGCAATTGCCGAAGGCCTGGCATTGCGCATCATTCAGAAAAAAGTATCCCGGGTTTTACATAATAAACGTGTAGTGGCTCTCGATATGGGTTCTATCGTCGCAGGCACCAAATACCGCGGTCAGTTTGAAGAGCGCATGAAAGCAATTATGGCGGAACTGGAAAAAGCAGAAGATGTGGTATTGTTTATTGATGAATTGCACACAATCGTTGGCGCCGGTGGTGCCTCAGGTTCACTGGATGCATCAAATATGTTTAAACCGGCTCTGGCACGTGGCGAGTTGCAATGTATTGGCGCCACAACACTGGATGAATATCGTATGCATATTGAGAAAGACGGTGCGCTGGAACGACGATTCCAAAAAGTTCTGGTTGAACCAACAACTCCCGATCAGACTCTCGAAATATTGCGTTCAATAAGTTACAAATATGAAGAACATCATCATGTGCAATTTCCGGATGAAGTACTTGTTTCGGCTGTCACTCTCAGCGCTCGTTATATTACTGATAAAAACTTCCCGGATAAGGCAATTGATGTCATCGATGAAACAGGTTCACGTGTGCATATCGCCAATATCATTGTACCCCAGGAAATTATCAATCTCGAAAATGAAATTGATAATATCAAACGGGAAAAAGAATCACTGGCCAAATTGCAGGATTTCGAGAAAGCAGCAAAATTGCGCGATCAGGAGCGAAGCTTAACCGAGAAACTTGACATCGCACGCGAAAAATGGGAGGCTGAGGAAGAACAAAGAACGGCCGTGGTAAAACTGGATGATATTGCAGAAATTGTGGCCATGATGACCGGAATTCCTACAAAAAGAATTGCGCAAAAAGAATCAAAAAAACTGCAGCGTATGGCAGAGGTCTTAAAAGAGCGTGTAATTGGTCAGGATGAGGCAATTGATCTTACTTCTCGTGCCATACGCAGGGCGCGCGCAGGTTTAAAAGATCCCTACCGACCGATAGGATCATTCATATTTCTCGGTCCGACCGGTGTCGGTAAAACCCATATGGCAAAAGTTTTGGCTGACTATCTGTTCGAATCACCCGATGCTCTGATCCGTGTAGATATGAGTGAATATATGGAAAAATTCAACGTTTCGCGCCTGGTGGGTTCACCTCCCGGATATGTTGGCTATGAAGAAGGTGGGTTACTCACCGAACGTGTGCGTCGCAGACCTTACTCGGTTATCCTGCTCGATGAAATAGAAAAAGCACATCCGGACGTATTTAATATTTTATTACAGGTGCTGGATGAAGGACATCTCACGGATAGTCTTGGTCGCAAGGTAGATTTTAAAAACACATTATTAATCATGACCTCAAATGTCGGTACGCGTGAGGTTAAAAAGAATCTGGATTACGGCTTCTCTGCAAGTGACGACAATGAATTCGATCATGATAAAATGAAATCGAAAATTTCAGACGAAATGAAAAGATTGTTTAATCCGGAATTTCTGAACCGGATTGACGATATAGTCTTTTTCCGTCAGCTGGCCCTGGAAAGTAGCATTAAAATTGTAGATATTGTATTGCGCGAAATGTCGGACAAGGTTGCTGATAAAAAAATGCGTTTTGTTCTGACAGATGGGGCAAAAAAATTCATCGCAGAACATGGTTTTGATCCTGTTAATGGTGCCCGGCCACTTAAACGTGCGATCCAGAAGTATATTGAAGATCCGATCGCTGATGATATCATCAAAGGTAAATTTGGCGAAGGCAGCATCATCCAGATAAAAATGAAAAATAAAACAGAACTGGGATTTCTCGATATCGGAGAAACAGAAGATCAAAAGTCGGATATTAAAATAGACTAAACATTTAAAAGCCCGTAAATTTATATCGGGCTTTTTTTATGCCTGATGTTGTTAAAGACCATATCACTAAAGCAAAAACTTTTTTATTCCACTCTCTTTACCATTGCCATGGCCTATATTGAGTCGGCCATTGTCATATATCTGCGCTTGCTGTATTATCCTCAAGGTTTTGATTATCCACTTATTGATATCCCACAACCGATATGGTGGACGGAAATGGGTCGTGAAGCTGCAACTATTGTTATGCTCGTGACTCTGGCCCGAATTCTAGCCCAACATAAACGCGAGTGGTTCGCATTTTTTGCTATTAATTTCGGGATTTGGGATATATGGTATTATGTATGGCTTAAAATATTAATTGATTGGCCGGTCTCTGTTCTTGACTGGGATCTATTATTCCTGATACCGCTGCCCTGGGTTGGGCCCGTTCTGGCGCCGGTGATTGTTTCCGTGGGTCTTATCATCGCAGGGATTTGTATACTGAGATA
>CAYULK010000263.1:0-4137 GCA_964445625.1 uncultured Calditrichota bacterium | reverse complement strand
ATTTATTTTATTCGGTGATATTCGGTGGACTCGGTGGTTAATTAATTATTTTTATTGCAGTATCGCTGCGGTATGATTTTAAAGGGCAGAAAATATGGAAAAATTATGGGCTCCCTGGCGGATGGAATATATTCTGGATTCAAAAAAACCGGCTAAAGGATGCATTTTTTGTGATCTACCAGGTCAGCAAAATGATGAAGAAAATTATATTGTCCATCGTTCAGATCTGTCTTTTATCATGTTAAATAAATTTCCCTATAATAATGGGCATATTATGGTCATTCCATATAAACACGAGTCTGATTACACAGCCCTGAATCAGGATATAATAGTAGATGCCCAACGATTGATTCAAAAATCACTCATCGCACTGAAAAACTGTATGGAACCCCATGGTTTCAATATCGGGCTGAATCTGGGCAGAACAGCCGGTGCGGGTATCGATGCTCATTTGCATTACCATATCGTTCCGCGCTGGGATGGTGATACCAATTTCATGCCTGTGATTGGTGATACCAAGGTTATCTCGGAATCACTGCAAAGATCCTGGCAAAAGTTAACCCGCGAATTTCAAAAAATATAGTTTGGAATACTTGTGCGTATATTAATTAAAAATATTTCAAAATTATATTCGCCTGACGTAATGGGATGCTTTGGTGATATCATTGAATTATCAAAACCACAGGTTCTGATTAAAGATGGTATGATTGAGGCTATCATTGCAGATAGCGATGTTCCCGATTCATCAGGCATTGATCAGGTAATTGATGCCGGGGGATATTGCCTGTTACCGGGATTCATTGATGCCCATACGCACCCGGTATTCTGGCAGACACGCGAAAACGAATTTATTATGCGTCTCCAGGGAAAATCTTACGAGCAAATTGCAGAAGCGGGGGGTGGCATAAGAAATAGTGCGCGCAGTTTTCAACAGGCGGATAAACAGGCAATAAAGGAACTTACCGGTGAGAGAATAAGAGTATTTTTTGAATATGGCACCACTACAATTGAAGCCAAAAGCGGTTATGGTTTGACGACCAGAGATGAAATAAAATCATTGGAAATTATTTCGGAGCTTAATCGGGAACAGGATCTTGAGATGATTCCGACATTTCTCGGTGCACATGAAATACCTGATGAATACCGGACAAAACGTCAAGAATATATCGGTATTTTGCTTGATGAAATGATTCCACTAGTGGCAGAAAGAGGTCTGGCTAAATATTGTGATGTATTTTGTGAGAAAGGTGTATTTACAGTAGACGAATCGCGCGAAATTCTGGCCGCAGCGGATAAATTCGGAATGAAAGCACGAATTCATGCTGATGAATTAAATCCTTTCGGTGGTGCCGAGCTGGCAGCGGAAATTGGTGCAAAAACCGCAGATCACCTGGTACAGGTTTCAGCAGAGGGAATAAAGTTGATGGCCGGTAACAACGTGATTCCTATGCTCCTGCCAATGACCACTTTCTTTCTGCGTAAGGATGTTTATGCCCCCGCCCGTAAAATGATAGATGCGGGTTGTAAAGTAGGTGTGGCAACAGACTTTAATCCCGGCAGCTCCATGACCCAGAATATGCAACTGGCGTGGTCGGTTGCGGCATTAAAAATGGGCCTGTTGCCTGGTGAATTATTATGGGCGACGACATATATCCCTGCAGTGAGCCTGGAAATTGATCATCTGGCCGGCACTATTGAGACCGGAATGCAGGCTGACCTGATCTTCCTGGATATCCCAAATTTGGAATATTTACCATATCATGTGGGAATTAATCATGTAAAAATGACACTAAAGAAAGGGAAGATAATTGTCAATCGGGCGGGATATTAGATAGGCAAATCAGCCAATTTGTCTTAAATCACTACCTTGACTTTCAGAACGCCATTTATTAACTTAATCAATGATAAATCAATAACTTATAACCTGTATATTAACCCATGAATATTGAATCAGCTGACAAAATTACAGAGCTAAAGCAGGATCTGGGATTATTTGGTTCCTCACCGGAAATTGAAGAAGTTGTACGTATGATTTATACTGTGGCACCCACTGACCTGTCTGTATTAATTATTGGAGAAAGTGGTACCGGGAAAGAAGTGGTCGCACGGGCTATCCATAAAATAAGCCTGAGAAAGAATGAACCAATGATTACCGTGAATACCGGTGCCATTCCCGAAGGAATCCTGGAGAGTGAATTGTTTGGCCATGAAAAAGGTTCGTTTACCGGTGCCATTAGTCAGAGAAAAGGTTATTTTGAAGCTGCTGATAAAGGAACGATATTCCTGGATGAAATCGGTGAGATGTCACTGAACACTCAGGTGAAATTATTACGGGTAATTGAGGAATCTGAATTTATGCGTGTGGGTAGTGCACAAACCCAGAAGGTGAATGTAAGACTAATTACAGCAACGAATAAAAATCTGGAATACGCAGTTAAAAATGGTGAATTTAGAAAAGATTTATATTTCAGATTAAAAGCAATCACGATTAATATTCCGCCGCTGCGTAAGAGAATCGATGATCTTCCGATACTGGTTAAGAAGTTTACCACCGATATATCAGAATCGGAGAATGTGGAATTCAAAGGTTTTTCGCCGGATGCACTTGATCTGATGAGCGGGTATGACTGGCCGGGAAACGTGCGTGAATTACTTAATTTTGTTAAAACATCACTGGTTTTAAACAAAGGCGAGGTGGTAAATTCCACATACATTGCAAAAAATCTACCGGTGAAGTCACATGAATCAGGATCAACTAACTTACCTGTGCCGCTCAATATGTCTCCGGAGCAGGCAGAGCGTGAAATTATTTATCGGACACTCCTGGCCTTAAAACTGGATATTACCGAAATCAAACAGATTTTGATGAATCTGACAGCCGGGCAACAGAATTTACCGGATTTTGAATTGAATGTGCGGGAAGCTCCATTCATTGCAGCGGATGATATAAATGAATTAAGACCGACTACACTCTCCGGGATGGAGCGCGAGTTGATAAAGGAATCACTGCGCAAATATGATGGTAGCCGGCGCAAAGCAGCCCGGGCACTCCAAATAAGCGAACGAACGCTTTATCGTAAGATCAAAGAATATGGGTTATAAATATTTACTGTTGTTAATATTTGTCTTTGCCGGATGTTTTAAGTATTCATTCACCGGATCACTGCCTTCACATATCAAAAGCGTGGCGGTCCCGCTTTTTGAAAATAATACATCATTCAGCGGTGTTAACCAGGATTTGACGAATATTGTAGTGGACCAGTTTGTAAGTGATAATTCCCTCGAGGTTACCTCTGAGTCCCAGGCTGATATTATTATCAGTGGTTCGATTGGTTCTATTATTCAGAGGCCGGCTATCCTGAGTAGTGGCGAGACGGCAGAAACGGTAGAAGCGTATCAGATGGTTGTAAACGTCAGGGTAAAATGTGAGGATTTAAAAAGCAATAAAGTGCTATGGGAAAAAACCATCAGTGAGTTCGGTGATATGCCGGGTACCGGATCGATTGAAGAACAATCGGTCGCTATTCGGGAAGCAATTAATAAAATTACACAGGACATCCTTAATAACACGCTGGGATATTGGTAATGATATGTTAAATACGATCATCTTAAATATTTACTTTGTGTCCCTGTTAATTGTCGGTTTGTTTAGCCTGGAAGCGATTTATTTATCTCTTAAATTTATTCGTCACCACCGGCGAATGAACTTGAACCCGGACAATAATTTTGAGCCTGTGGTTACAGTTCAACTGCCAATTTATAATGAATTATATGTTGCAAAAAGACTTATTGAAGTAGTGTGCTCCCTGGACTATCCGAGCGATAAACTGGAAATTCAGGTGCTTGATGACTCCATTGATGAAACACAGGATATTTGTAAACAGGAAGTTCTGCGACATCAAAATCTTGGCCATAATATTGTTTACATCCATCGCACCGACCGGTCGGGATATAAGGCAGGTGCTCTCAAGAATGGTCTGAAACAAGCCAGGGGCGATCTTGTCGCTATTTTTGACGCAGATTTTATTCCATTGCCTGATTTTTTACGTCGTACGGTACGCTTTTTCTCAGATGAAAAAATAGGCATGGTGCAAACACGCTGGGATCATCTGAATGAAGAATTCTCATTGCTGACAC
>CAYULK010000262.1:0-4176 GCA_964445625.1 uncultured Calditrichota bacterium | reverse complement strand
TACAGATCACTATATTTCGATAAATAACCCACCCCCTCTTTCCCCCTCCCTAATCCGATTAGGGAGGGGGATTTAAGGGGGAGGGTCAGAATATTTTCTTTGTTTGCCGCCCTGTGCTGCGGTAGGAATTATTCAGGATAGAAGATTTTGGAATAATTTTTGAAACATTATTAAAAAAATTGCATAAATATGTAAAGAAATTTGATTCTGAATTCTATTTACTTAAATTGATCGAAAATTTGACTGAAAAAATGCAAAATATTGAAAACATACTACGCGGCAAAGTTTTACCGCGAACATCCCATCCGTATCCCAATTTAGCAGCACGACCGCAGGTCTGATTTCAGATCTGAATGTTGTAATTATTTCCATAATAATCGATATATTAGACTAAAAACGACAAATACACAATATTACAGGTGTTCAATGATAGTACTTAAATTTGGCGGTTCTTCAGTCGGCTCTCCTGATCGAATTGAAAAAATTGTCCGGATTATTGAAGAGAAAATAAAAAAGACAAAAACGCTGGCGGTTGTTTTTTCAGCATATAGTGGTGTGACGGATCAATTAATTCATATGGGAAAACAGGCGGCATCGGGAAATCCGGACTATAAAAAAATACTCGGTGAAGTTGAATCCCGGCATCTCGAAGCCGCGCGTCAACTTTTGACATTGCAAAGACAGACTGACGCCTTAACACAAATAAAAATACGCTTAAATGAGCTGGAAGAAATACTGCATGGTGTTTATCTGGTAAAGGAACTTACCCCCAAAACGCTGGATTATATCATGAGCTTTGGTGAACGGCTCTCGGCTTTTACTATTAATGAAGTTTTTGCCGACCGGGGATTGGATTCAGTCTTTGTTGATGCACGGAATATCGTTTATACGGATGATGAATTCGGCAGAGCAAGAATTCTTTATAAAGAAACAAATCGCAATATACATACCCTGCTGGAAAGTGATCACCGTGTTTATGTTGTCACGGGTTTTATCGGTTCTACGCATAATCAGGAAACAACCACAATCGGGCGGGGCGGATCTGATTTTACGGCATCCATATTTGGCGCCGCACTTGGATCTGAAGAAATTGAGATCTGGACAGACGTCAACGGTGTATTGACTGCTGATCCGGGAAAGGTGCCGGGTGCGTTCTCAATTCGGAAACTCACCTATGAAGAAGCTATGGAACTGTCTCATTTTGGCGCCCGGGTTATTTATCCACCTACCATGCAACCGGCCTTAGGCAAGAAAATTCCAATAAGAGTGATGAATACATTAAATCCTGAATTTCCCGGAACCGTGATCAGCCAGGATAGCGGCGTGAATACGAATATGATTAAAGGATTGTCAACGATTGATAATATTTGTTTGTTGCAGGTTCAGGGCAGCGGAATGATTGGTGTGGCCGGTATTGCCCAAAGAATTTTTAATGCCCTGGCCAGTAAAGAGATAAATATCATCCTGATATCGCAGGCTTCTTCCGAGCACTCGATATGTCTGGCTGTGATGCCCGAACATGCAGTCCCGGCTAAAAAAGCTGTTGAACACGAACTGCGCTACGAATTACGTGATAAACAGGTAAATGAAGTAGCCATTGAAAAAGATATGGCAATTCTGGCTGTGGTAGGCGAAAATATGCGAAAAACGACAGGAATTGCGGGAAAGGTATTTGATGCACTGGGCAGAAATGGGATAAATATTGTGGCGATTGCCCAGGGATCATCAGAACTGAATATATCTATGGTGATTTCCCGGAAAGATGAAACCAAGGCGGTAAATACATTACACGATGCATTTTTCCTGTCCGAAACTAAAACTATTCATCTTTATCTGATCGGAACCGGATTAATCGGAAAAGCATTTATCGATCTCTTGAAAAAGGAAGCATCCAGGTTAGCGCAAAAACAGCGATTATCGATAAATCTTGTCGGGATTGCCAACAGCAGAAAAATGATATTTAATGATAAAGGCATAGACACCCAAAAATGGTCCGGGATCCTGGATAATTCAAAATTGAAGTCTGATATTGATACTTTTATATCAAAAATGAAAGAATTCAACTTACCGAATAGTGTGTTTATTGACTGTACGGCAAATGAAGATATCCCTATGAGGTATCCGGATATTCTGAAAACAAATGTTTCAATTGCCACACCCAATAAGATTGCAAACTCTGTTTCATATGATTTTTACCGGGAACTTCATGAAACAGCAGAAGCGAATAATGTAAAATTTCTTTATGAAACAAATGTCGGTGCTGCATTACCGGTGATTAATACCATTCAGGACCTGATTACGAGTGGTGACCGGATAATCAGTCTTGAAGGCATACTTTCGGGAACTTTGAGTTATGTTTTTAATACATTCACCGGAAAAATGCCTTTCAGTAAGGTGATTCGCCAGGCACAAAAACTTGGCTATACGGAGCCGGATCCCAGAGAAGATCTGAAAGGCATGGATGTGGCGAGGAAACTGCTTATTCTGCTACGAGAAGCCGGTTATCAATATGAACCGGAAGATATTCAGGTAGAAAAGCTGATCTCAGAGAAGGTGGAAAAAGCATCCTCAGTTGCGCTCGCCTTCGAGCAGCTGGAGAAGGAAGATCATATTTATGCAGCAAAAATTGAGGCATCGAAACAGAAAGGTGAAGTGCTGCGATACATTGCACGTTTTGAAAAAGGTAAGGGGAGCGTTGGATTAGTATCATTACCTGTGAATCACCCATTGGCTCAGCTGGCGGGCACAGAGAACATGATTGCGATTTATTCTGAACATTACGGAGAAAACCCGTTAATAATAAGGGGACCGGGAGCCGGGAAAGAGGTTACAGCTGCGGGTGTTTTTGCGGATGTTTTGCGAATTATCAATTCTATGATGTAGTATACATAAGAAAAAATACTATGTCCCCAGTCTCAGGGTCAGAAGTCATTGTGATATTGTTTTTACTAACCTGAATAATTCATAGCCTCTAACTCAAAGACACTCCCGCTTCGGCGGGATAAAATCATAGATTGAAGGTATCTATAAAAAATATATTTAAAATACTCTTTTGAAAAGTCACATAACAACTAAGTAATTATTTCTTCGAGACTTAGAGTCTTTGTGGCCTATATTTGTGAATTAATCAGGCTAAATGATTATGTATTAACGGGGAGTACAAAAAATGACTAATAATAAAATCGCCATACTCGGTGCCGGAAATATCGGATTGTCTATTGCCCAGGGACTCGTTGTCTCCAAACAGTTCAAACCGGGACAGATTACTTTGACTCGTCGCAGTTTAAATAAGTTGCGGCCCTGGCGAAATGATGGATTTAAGGTAACAAAAAGCAATAAAGCCGCAGTCGAAAATGCTCAGATAGTAATTCTTTGTGTGGAACCAAAACAGGCGGATCATGTTCTGGATCAAATAAAGGATGATTTGATTCCGGAAACTCACATGTTGATTTCAGTAGTATCGGGATTATGGACAAAACAAATATTAAAACGTATTGGTAAAAAAATTCCGGTTGTCCGCGCTATGCCAAATACAGCTATCGCGATAAATGAGTCCATGACCTGCCTGGCGTCTGATAACATGCAGGCGAAAATATTAAAGACGGCAGAGGCAATATTCAAAACCGTTGGCCAGACATTAATCATCGAAGAAGAGCAGATGGGGGCGGCAACAGCGCTCGGCGCCTGTGGTATCGCCTTCTTCTTACGAGTCGTCCGGGCGGCTTCACAGGGCGGAATCGAGGTGGGATTTCATTCTGAGGATGCACTAAAAATCGCAGCTCAAACGGCACGCGGAGCAGCTTCGTTGTTATTGTCAGCAAAAAATCATCCGGAACAAGAGATAGACCGGGTTACAACACCAAGAGGTTGTACCATTGCCGGGTTGAATCAGATGGAGCATGAAGGACTGAGCTCGGCGATGATCAAGGGGATTGTAACATCATCCAATCTGGCTGATAAACTGTATTCAAATGAGGGTGAATACGGCAGCACCTGAGTCCCTCAGTCCCTGAGAAGAGGCCAAAGGCCAACGATTAAAGATTCAAGGACTGTATTTCAAGCCAAATATTGCGTTCCCAGGTACAACTTGGGAACGAGGTGCAGAGCTAGAAGTAAAAAGGTTGGTAATAGTTCAGCCCACCAAATACACGAAAGGCCACTAAAAATATATAAATT
>CAYULK010000261.1:0-4196 GCA_964445625.1 uncultured Calditrichota bacterium | reverse complement strand
GATTACGTGATAAATACCGCCTCAACTCGCGGATCAATAATCTGCAAAAGGAAATTGTGGAAAAAGAAAGATCACTGATGATTGCCGAACGGGCTGTAAAAAGAAAAGTGTATGATTTGCATAATCTGGTGGAAGCAAGCAATGATATATATTCAATCCTGAATTTTAAACAGCTGATTAATTCGGCCCTTTTGACAATTATCGGACAGCTGGGAATTCAAAATGCATTTGCGCTGATGTTTGATTCTTCCCGGCACTCATTTAACCGCAATTTTCAGAAAGGTATGCGCGAAAAGGAGATCACACGGTTAAAATTTAAAGCCGATTCCTCAATGGCGAAGTTTTTCATGCAACATCATATGCCTTTCTATGTCGATGATTTTGGCAAGGATGCTGAGCAAAGCAAATATCACGAAAAGCTTAAAAAACTGAATATTCACATTATTGCACCGATTATTTATTCAGAACGATTACAGGGTATTATCGGAATTGGCGGCAAATTATATGAAAAGGAATTTACGCAGACTGATTTTGAACTCTTTCATGTGCTGATGAATATTATTACCATCTCAATCGAAAACGCTTTGCATTATGAGGAAGCTAAATATCTCTCGCTGACCGATGGTATGACCAATCTGCACAATTATCGCTATTTTACGATTCGTCTCAAAGAAGAATTGAACCGGGCGAAACGTAATAAAACAAAAGTTTCATTACTGATTCTGGATATTGATCATTTTAAAAATTATAATGATACCCTGGGACATCAGGCCGGAGATGAGGCCCTGCGAACCCTGGGCCGTGTTCTGAAAAGTACGATACGTGATGAAGATGTTGTATCCAGATATGGCGGCGAGGAATTTTGTATTATACTTCCCGGAATATCAAAGGACGACATATATCCACTGGGAGAACGTGTGCGCAGTATCATCGAACTACATCAGTTTTATAAGGAGCGGGTGCAGCCCCAAGGCAGAATCACAGTCAGCCTGGGTGGCGCCACTTATCCTGATGATGCCGGGGACGGCGATGATCTTGTATCAAAAGCTGACCAGGCACTATATCAGGCAAAAGATCACGGCAGAAACCGGCTGGTCATTTTCAATAAGAAAAAAAAGGTTGCACAGGAATCACAGGTCGTTGCAACTTAGTGCCGCATAGGTTAAGAATTGAGGGGAGTTTGTATTAAGAAGAGGTAACACAACCATGTCGGATATTGGTTTTAATGATAACCTGGAAGTAGGCGGTCGAAAATTTCATTTTCAGACCCAAACATCATCCGGGAAGGGGAAAATTCGCTGTGAAATATTTGAAGGCGGGCGGATTTTATCCAGCACAGAAGTAGATTTCGATCGCAGAAAAGGGGGGTATTCGGAGGCGATCGAAGAACGCTTACGCCAGATAGTCGAATCATTGCACGAAGAAATGATTTCCGAAGTCGAGCTATTATTCAAAATCGCCGAAAAAGTTGCCAAACTGAAGCACAGCCCGTCAAATGTTAAAGTCGGAATCATGTTCTTGCAAAACAATATGATCGATGATGCCATCAAACAATTTAGGAAAGCGATCGAATTTGATTCGAATTACACAGAGGCCTATAACAACCTGGGGTTGACATATATCCGGATCGGAGAATACAAAGAGGCGGTCAAAACCTACGAAGAAATTATTAACCGTAACGGCCAGTTTACAGACATGTTCAATAATTACGGGTTGGCTTTGCTGATGGATGAACGTATTGCCGACGCACAGGAACAGTTTAAGCGGGCGTTACATCTGAACCGGAACTACCTGGAAGCGCATTTTAACATGTCTCTGATGTATCTTAAGAGTGCCATAAATGGTTCCGATCAATTAAAGGCGCCACCCAGATCGGTGCGCATTCAACGTGCATCTGAACATCTTGAAAAGATTCATGAGTATAAGATTAAAGTGTTTAATATAATTTATGATAAACTGCAAAAGAATCTGAACAAGAACAAAATCAGGGAATCAATTCAAATCCTCGAGGAAAACCGCAACAAGGTATTTCCAACAAATATTTCCAACCTCATATCTACCAATTTTTACCTCAAATTTATGTATGGCGGTAAAGGGCTGGATAATGAGACCATCAAGCGGTTTGAATATCGTTTGAATACTGCCATGGAAGATAATCCGGATTATGCCGATATTTGGAACAACCTGGGTGTGATTCATCTGATTCAGTGTCGTAATTTGTTTTTACAGGCATTGAATGAATTTAACCGGGCTCTGGAATTAAATCCTGATTTTGGTAAGGCAATTAAAAACAAGAAATTGGTTGAGAATGATGGTAAGGAGTTTTTGATATTGCTTCGGGCGATACTAAAGTAGCTGGATACTGGATGCAGGATGTTTTGGAGGCAAAAGGCCAAAGGCACAACGATCAAGGTCCCACTTCCTGTCATTCAGTTTGAATCCTCCTGGCTTATGGGAGCTGAACAATCCGGGAGGATCCCTTCGGGATGTCAGCTTTTGGGCTTTGTACCTTTAACCTTAAAAATTGCTGAACATCGAGAATCCCGATAAAACGCCATCTTCCCCCGTAGAACGGGGTCTTCGACAGTCGGCTATCGGGACCAAATCTTCCACGATTTTGCCGGCATCGAAAGACGAGTATCGAGAAACCAGTATCCAGCATCCGGTAACCAGTAACGAGTATCCAGTATCTACCATTTTCTAATAATTTTGTGACCGCCATCATCGATCATATATTCAATATTTTCCTAAACTTAATAAAAGTACTACCGATTTTCTCTATTACATATTATTTGCTTTTCGCAGGATAGTTATGTGCTTTTTGTCACCATAATTTTACGGTGAATGTACGATATTATGTCTATCGTGTGGGGTATAACCCCATTTTTGTACCAGATATTAAGGAGCTGCCCGAAATGAATAAATTATACTTAGTTATTTTAAGTTTGATTTTTCCGCTTATACTATTTTCACAGGAAAATCTGCCTGTTACACAGGATGTTCAGGTGGAAGTAGTAACCGGCGAACTGGAGAAAAACAGCAAATCGCAGAATTTGCAGGTGAAGATTTCCTGTAATGCCGCTGCACCGGGGCAGAAATTAATCCTGGACCTAAGAGAGATTAAAGGATTGCTCGTACCAATCAGCGCCAGGCGTGATGATGAATCCTTATGGCTGATCAAGTCAGCGGATGCAAATGAAAATAATATTGTTCTGGCCTGGGAGACGATTGATGATACAAAGTTGCAATTATCTCCGGGCAACTGGACAACTCCGTTCAGCCTGGAGTTGCAGATCCAGGTCAGTTTCACAAATTTAAAAGACGTGCCAAATATTAGCGGGACACAACTCGATGTCACCGTAATCGACGGTGGGAGCGAAAACCTGGCTTCACCAACCGGCCGGGGAAATCAAATCAGTTTGAAAAATTCGCGAGAATAAGTATTATGAGATTAAGAACTCTTTTATATTCTACGTTTATCGCATTGCTCCTTTCCGGAACTATAAATGCCCAGCGGGTAACTGACAGCCTGGTAGTATTATACCGCTTTAATGAGGGCAGTGGCAGTACGATTAATGATGTCTCAGGGTATGGAACAGCACTGAACCTTACGATTGAGAATACCGACAGCGTCACCTGGCAGCCGGTAACGGGATCATTGAGTATTAACGGATCCACGGCACTTCAATCTTCAGGGGCGGCAACCAAACTTTATAATGCCATTACGGCCACAGATGAATTTACGATTGAAGCCTGGATTGAGCCCTCGGTAACAAGCTATCCTTCACTAAATCGACGAATTATAAGTTTTGCAGAAACTACCGGGAATATCAATTTTGCCTTACGGCAAAGATCAGGTGCGACCCGATATGAAGGAAGGGTGCGAACATCTGTTACAGGCGCAAATGGAGATATCAATCTGGAAACCGCTGACGGTGCAGTCACGACAAACCTCACCCATGTCGTTTTTACACGTGATGCCCTGGGTAACGCAAATTTTTATGTTGATAATGGCACACCGGTTCCGGCTTCTGCAGGAGGGGATTTGTCAGCATGGTCCACAGATGATAGTCTTGCATTAGGCAATACAGCCCAATTTCCCACAGAAGACAGAAGTTGGCTTGGTGCTTTTCATCTGGTTGCAATGTATAATCGAGCACTAAATGCCACAGAAATTGATTCTAACTTTACCGCCA